>CAYNBC010000028.1:0-13116 GCA_964395255.1 uncultured Sphingobacteriales bacterium
GACATCAACATTCAGGACATTACCGAAACAGCTTTATTAAAAGCACTGATAAAGCACGATGCTGATTTCGGGACAGCTGTTGTAATGGAAGTCCCTACAGGCCATATAAAAGCTATAGCTAATTTGAAAAAAACAGAATCAGGCAGTTATGCCGAAAAATACAACTATGCCGTAGGAGCAGCTACAGAGCCCGGGTCAACATTCAAGTTAGCTGCCTCCATCATTTTACTGGAAAATGGTATTGTGAATCTGAATACAATGGTGGATACAAAGAATGGACAAATTCAGTTTTACGACAGAATCATGCGAGACTCCAAGCCGGGCGGGTATGGTAAAATTAATTTTCAAAGGGCATTTGAAGTATCCTCCAATGTGGCTTTTTCCCAGCTTGTTTTTAACAATTTTTCCAATAATCCTGATAAATTCCTAAACGAGCTTGATAAACTACACATAACCAAACCATTGGGATTACCCATACCGGGCGAGGGGGTTCCTGTTTTTAGAAGGCCCGGTGATCCGAAATGGAGCGGTATAACTTTACCATGGATGTCTGTCGGCTACGAACTTCAGGTTACACCTCTTCAAATACTGACCCTTTATAATGCAGTAGCAAACCGGGGCAAAATGGTAAAACCTCTGTTTGTTACGGAAATTCAAAAATTCGGTCAAACTTTAAAAAGATTCCAGCCGGAAGTACTTGACAAACAAATTTGTTCACCACGCACTATTGAAGCATTGACAACCATGATGAAAGGCGTGGTAAAATCAGGAACTGCAAAAAATATTTACACAGATAATTATGAAATAGCAGGAAAAACGGGAACTTCATTAATTGCCTTCGAAGGTAGTTATGAAAAAAAGAAGGCTTATCAGGCTTCATTTGCAGGTTTTTTCCCGGCTGATAAACCTTTGTATTCCTGTATTGTGGTTATTTACAATCCCAAAAAAGAAGGCTTTTATGGTGCCTATGCTGCAGCTCCTGTATTTCGTGAAATCGCGGATAACATTTATATCAGTCAGGCAAGACCGTATCATCTTGCACGAAGAGATTTCCATTATAACAATATAAACATTGTAAAACGCGGTTTTCAAAAAGATTTTATTTACATAAGTTCGATTCTGGGCTGGGATGTAAAATCCTCTCAGGTACAAACACCCTGGGTAAAAGTATCTCCGGGAAAAGAAGCCATTCAACTAACCCAATACAATATTCAGAATAATAAAATGCCGGATGTCAGGGGTATGGTTTTATCGGATGCCTTATTCCTGCTCGAAAACATGGGATTAAAAGTAGAATTTGAAGGAGTTGGAAAAGTAGTAAATCAATATCCTTCCCATGGCGCCAGTATTAACAGAGGCTCGGTAGTAAGATTAGAATTAAAATCCTGATGTTAGTATTAAAAGAAATATTGAAGCACATTAACTTTCTAGAAATTCATGGCGATGACACCTTAGCATCGGGATATCCAGTTCTTGATTCGCGTAAAGTAAAGCCCGGCAGTACATTTTTTGCGATAAAAGGCACACAAACAGACGGTCACCTCTTCATTCCTGCAGCCATTGAAAAAGGGGCCAAAATTATTTTTGTTACTACGCTTCCGGAATCACCAGTTCATGGCATCACCTATGTTAAAGTTAAGGATACTGCTGAAGCACTGGCTACTTATTCAAAAATCTATTTTAACAACCCTTCATCCAGGCTTAAACTTATTGGTATTACCGGTACAAATGGCAAAACATCAACAGCCACCTTTTTATACAGATTTTTACAAAATACAGGTCATAAAACAGGCTTGATTTCCACCATTAAAATTCTTATTGATAAAGAAGAATTAGCTGCAACACATACCACTCCTGATATCATTACAGTCAACGAAATTCTGTTGAAAGCCATTGAAAAGGGTTGCAGCCATGTTGTTATGGAGGTTAGTTCCCATGCACTTGTTCAGCACAGAGTAACAGGGCTTGAATTTGACCTGGCCATATTTACCAACATTACACGGGATCATCTGGATTATCACAAAACATTTAAGGAGTATTGCTACGCCAAGAAAAAGCTTTTCGACAATCTTCCAGCATCAGCTACTGCGCTTGTTAATATAGATGATTCCAATGCTGGCGTCATGATTCAAAACTCACTGGCAAAAAAGAAAACATATGGGTTGAAAAATCCCGCTGATTATAAAGCCCGGATACTTGAAATGAGCTTTCAAGGTTCTGAAATTGACATTAACGGAATACGATTTATTTCACGATTAAGCGGGGAGTTTAACATTTATAACCTTCTGGCTGTATTTGCAGCTGGAGTTGAGTTAGGTTTTAATCCTCCTGAAGTAGCCAGAGAACTCAGCCTTTTCTCTCCTGTTGAAGGCCGGTTTGAATTCATAACCGACAAAAACAATATTACAGCCATCGTAGACTATGCACATACACCTGATGCACTTGAAAATGTACTAAAAGCTATTAGAAGTATAAACAAAGGAAAAGGGCAAATCATAACTGTTTTCGGTTGCGGTGGTAACAGAGACAAAGGCAAACGCCCGATTATGGGCAAAATTGCTGCTCAATATTCTGACCAGGTTATTATAACATCCGATAATCCACGATTTGAAAACCCCGGTGATATCATTAAGGATATCGAAAAAGGAATACCTGATGATTTTTCAGACTGTATTTTATCGATTGAAAACCGGAAACAGGCCATCAAAACAGCCGTAAAGCTGGCCAACAAAGATGATATCATTTTGATTGCCGGTAAAGGCCATGAAAAATACCAGGAAATTCAGGGCATCAGGCACCCATTCAGCGATTTTGATGTGGTTAAAACATTTTTAAACCTCTGATATGCTTTATCATTTATTTGATTTTATCAATCGAAATTTTGACATACCCGGTGCAGGTCTTTTCTCCTATTTGTCTTTCCGGACGGCCATGGCAGTTTTGCTTTCCTTATTCTTCGGATTATTTATCGGGAAAAAAATTATTCGTTTTCTGGCTGAACGACAAATCAAAGATGAAATTCGGGATTTAGGGCTGGAAGACCGCTACAACAAGGCTGCCACACCAACTATGGGCGGTATTATCATAATTTTATCCACCCTGGTTCCCACCCTGCTATTTGCCAATCTAACCAACACTTATGTGATTCTTGTGCTTATTAGCACCATCTGGCTTGGAATTATCGGGTTTGTAGATGATTATATCAAAGTATTCAAGAAAAATAAAAAAGGTTTAAGAGGTCGTGCCAAAATCATAGGTCAGGTAGGTCTGGGAATTATTGTTGGTAGTGTAATGTATTTCAATTCCAATGTTACCATTCGTGAAAAGGTTCCTCCAGATAAGTTTGAGTTAAAAAAAGAAACTTATCTCAACAACCACAGCCAGATAAAATTTGACCCGGAAGAAAATGTTTATCTGATAGATCATCACTCCACCAAAACTACCATCCCTTTCATTAAAAACAATGAACTTGATTACGCAAGGATATTATCTTTTTTAGGTCCTGATTACAGAAAATGGGCTTTTCTGGTTTATATCCCCATCATCATTTTGATTATTGTAGCGGTTTCAAACGGTGCTAACCTGACGGATGGACTGGATGGGTTGAATGCCGGTGTAGCAAGCATCATCATCAGTACACTGGCTGTATTTGCCTATGTTTCGGGTAACACCGTATTTTCGGATTATCTGAACATCATGTACATACCCAACCTGGGTGAAGTGGTGATTTTCAGTGGGGCATTGTTGGGTGCATGTATTGGGTTTTTATGGTACAATGCTTATCCTGCCCAGATTTTCATGGGTGATACCGGAAGCCTCACATTAGGAGGGCTGATCGCAGTTCTGGCTGTAATGATAAGGAAAGAATTGCTGATTCCTCTCATGTGCGGCATTTACCTCGCTGAAAGTATTTCCGTCATGATTCAGGTAAGCTGGTTCAAATACACCAAAAGAAAATATGGCGAAGGAAGGCGAATCTTTAAAATGTCGCCATTGCATCATCATTATCAAAAGCTGAATTACCCTGAACCTAAAATCGTAGCGCGCTTCTGGATTGTTGGCATTGCACTGGCCATTTTAACTATCATCACATTAAAAATCAGATAAATGCTGTCTGGAAAAACAAAATACATTGTAATTCTGGGTGCTGGTGAAAGCGGTACAGCCTCTGCCCTGCTTGCCGCTCGTAAAGGTTATGATGTATTTGTTTCGGACAGCTCTGAAATAAAAAACGCTTATAAAACAGAGTTAAATGCCAATAACATTCCTTTCGAAGAAAAACAACATTCTCCCCAAAAAATCCTGAAAGCCGACTTAATCATTAAAAGTCCGGGTATACCCGACAAAGCAGCCATCATTCAATCGGCAAAAGACAAAAATATTCCCATTGTTTCGGATATAGAATTTGGAGGTTATTTTACACGGGGAAAAATTATCGGTATTACCGGAAGCAATGGCAAAACCACCACAACATTATTAACAAATCATATTTTCAAAACAGCCGGACTTGATGTTGCCTGTGGAGGTAATGTTGGCACCAGTATATGCCGTTTTTTGCTCGAAAGGGATTATGCTTATTACATACTGGAACTGTCCAGTTTTCAGCTGGACTATTGCTTTGATTTTCATATTCACACAGCCATATTGTTAAATATTACACCCGATCATCTCGACAGATATGACTATGACCTGAACAAATACATACAAAGTAAATTCAGGATTATACAAAACCAGACTGCCAACGATGCTTTCATTTATTGTCTGGATGATCCGATAACTAAAGAAACGATCAAACACAGGAAAGTCTTAGCCCGAAACCTGCCTTTCAGCATTAAGCAAAAGCTGGCATGGGGTGCGTGGGCTGAAGAGAACCGTATCTGGATTCATGCAAAAGAAAACAATAAATTTTTTATCGATATGAATATACTTTCGTTACTTGGAACTCACAACAAGTACAATTCTATGGCGGCTGCCGTTGCAGCAAGCCTTGAAGATGTACAAAATGAATTAATTAAAGAATGCCTCTCAAATTTCAAAAACATTGAACACCGTCTGGAATTTGTGGCCAAAATTCATGGTATTGAATTTATCAACGACTCCAAAGCAACCAATCTGAATGCCACATGGTATGCGCTTGAAAGCATGGATAAACCTGTTATCTGGATAGTGGGAGGCATTGATAAGGGGAATGATTACAACGAAATCAAGCATCTGGTCAGGGAAAAAGTCAAAGCCATTGTTTGCCTCGGTGTGGACAACACAAAAATCATCGAGAGCTTCAGGGATGTTTTTCCCTTGATTTATGATACTTCCGACATGTACGAAGCTGTTGAAATTGCCTACAGACTGGCTGACAAAGGTGATGTGGTTTTGTTGTCCCCTGCCTGTGCAAGTTTTGATTTGTTCAACAATTATGAAGAAAGAGGCAATATGTTTAAAGATGCTGTCCGAAATCTCTGAGATATGTTAAACCGATTTTTAAACTGGCTTGTATCCCGCATTCGAGGAGATGTTCACATCTGGATAGTAGTCTTATTTCTTACTCTTTTTTCAGTACTTGTTGTGTATAGTTCCACCGGGTCGTTGGCTTATCTGAAAAAGTCAGGGAATACCGAATATTATCTTTTCCGGCAATTGATGTTTATCGCTGTCGGGCTGGTTTTAATGTATTTGATTCACCGGATTAATTACATTTATTTCCTGAGAATATCCCAGCTATTGCTTTATATTTCCATTCCAATGCTTATTCTTACTTATCTGCTCGGACCTTCCATCAATGAGGCAAGAAGGTGGCTGGTATTACCGGGTACAGGTTTTACATTTCAAACATCAGACCTTGCCAAACTTGCCATAATCATGTATCTGGCAAGAGGATTGAGTAAAAAGCAGGATGAGGTAAAAAATTTTAAAACCACCTTTCTCCCACTGGCAGGAGCTATTGTAGTTATATGTTTGTTGATTGCACCATCTGATTTATCAACTGCGGTTGTAATTTTAATTTCTTCTGTTTTGATGCTTTTCATCGGCAGGAGCAAAATAAGCCATATTCTTGGATTTCTGGCTGTTTTGATAGTTGCAGGTTCTCTTTCCATATTGATAGCTTTTCAGCTGGGAGCACCGGGACGTGTAGCCACATGGAAATCCCGTATTGAAAGTTATTTTAATGAAGAAGAAGAATCATATCAGGCACAGCAGGCCAAGATAGCTATTGCTAAAGGAGAATTGCTGGGGCAGGGTCCCGGACACAGCAGACAAAAAAACTTTTTACCCAATCCTTATTCCGATTTTATTTATGCTATTATCATTGAAGAATATGGCTTAATAGGTGGCATTTTTATTATTTTTCTTTATTTGTATCTCCTGTTCAGAACTGTACGAATTGTATTGAAATCAGATAAAACTTTTGGTGCGTTGCTGGCCGTGGGTCTAAGTATCATGCTTGTATTGCAGGCTTTTATCAACATGGCAGTTGCCACCAACCTTCTGCCCGTTACCGGGCTTACCCTGCCTCTTATAAGTATGGGAGGTACTTCGGTTTTAATTTCCAGTATTTCATTAGGAATTATTCTTAGTGTAAGCCGTTACATTGAAGAAAATGAAAAAAACAATACAGCGGGAGTTACTGCTTAAATGAAGTTAAATTGAATCCGGAAAAAACATACAGAATTATTGTAAGTGGTGGAGGAACGGGAGGACATTTATTTCCTGCACTTGCTATCGCTCAAAAGTTCAGGCAAGTTCATCCTGATTCAGCTATTCTGTTTGTAGGAGCTTTGGGTAAGATGGAAATGCGTAAAGTACCTTCTTATAATTTCAAAATTAAAGGACTTTGGATAGATGGTCTTCATAGAGGTCAATGGCTCAGAAATTTTTTGTTGCCTTTAAAAATAATTGTTTCATTTTTTCAGAGTTTAGTCATTCTCCTCCGTTTTCAACCTGACCTGGTAATAGGTACTGGTGGATATGCCAGCTTTCCCATCATCTTTACCGCCAGTATGTTGGGGAAAAAAACTGCCATCCAGGAACAAAATTATTTTCCGGGTCTGACCAACCGCCTGGCAGGACGTTTTGCACAGATAGTTTTTACACCCTCTAAATCACTCTCAGCTTATTTTCCTCGTGCACGAATAGTGGCAACGGGCAATCCTGTAAGAGCTGACCTTCTCGGGTTTTCAACCGGCAAAGACAAACTTTTTAAAAAATTCGGCCTGGACCCGGCCAAACATACCATTCTCATCACCGGAGGTAGTCTGGGAGCAAAAACCTTAAATCTAATAGCACTTGAACTTCTCAATCAAAGCAGCGAGTTAAATATCCAGCTTATCTGGCAAACGGGTGACCTTTATTATGATGAAATAGTCAGGAATGTAAATGAAGAAAAAAGAAAGGCACATTTTATCAAACCATTTATTGAGAAAATGGAGGAAGCCTATGCGATTTCTGATTGGGTTATTGCCAGAGCGGGTGCTATTACACTGGCAGAACTGGCTTGCATGGGTAAAGCCTGCATCCTTGTACCCTCACCCAATGTAGCTGATGACCATCAAACCAAAAACGCCCTTGAATTGGTAAAACATAATGCTGCCATCATGCTGAAAGATGAAGAAGCTCCGGAAAAAATTTATTCTTTGATGAAATCATTATTAACTAATCCAGAAAAAAAGGCAGTACTGGCAGACAATATAAAAAAACTGGCCCGGCCGCAGGCACTGGAACATATCATCGATGAACTTGAAAAGTTGTTGTCAAAAGCATGAAAGAAAAGAAAAAATATTATTTCCTGGGAATCGGAGGTATTGGTATGAGTGCACTGGCCGACTATTTTATCACTAAAAACTTTCAGGTAGCTGGTTATGACCGAACTCCTTCGCCCATAACTCATAGGTTTGAAAATAAAGGTATTGAAATCACATATAACGAATCGGTGGAAGCTATTCCTGCCTGGATTAAAGACTCTAAGAAGGAAGTAACCATCATTTACACGCCTGCCATTCCCCGGAATCACCCTCAATTGATGTATTTCAACCAACAGGGATATGAAATTCTCAAGCGTTCGGAAATGCTGGAAAAAATTACTGCTGATAAAAAAACCATTGCCGTTGCAGGTACACATGGTAAGACCACAACCACAGCTATGATAGGTCATTTACTCAGGCAAAGCGGTGTCGACTGCTGTGTATTTGCAGGCGGGATTATGAAAAATTATAACAGTAATTTTTTGGCACCAGAAGATGAAAATAACGCCTACTATGTTGTAGAAGCCGATGAATTTGACCGTTCCTTTCTCCGCTTGAATCCATGGATTTCTGTAATAACAAGCATAGAGCCCGACCATCTCGATATTTACCGTACCGAAAACGAACTAAAAAAGAATTTTGCTCTTTTTGCCCAAAAAACACAAAAAGAAGGTTTTATCTTAATGAATGATTCCGTGGTTTTCGAAGAAGTAGGTATTGAAAGAAATTATTACACCTATGGGCTCTCATCTTCATCGGATTTTATTCTTGAACAACTGGTAACCCGGAACAAACAATTGTTTTTTGGCATCCGTCATAAATCCATTAAACACGAGGAGCTTTTATTAAAAACAGGTGGAAATCACAATGCTTTAAATGCGATTGCGGCATTAAGCGTATTTTACCTGCTGACCGGTAAGTTTGAACCAGCATTACAGCATATTCAAACTTTTGAAGGCATTCAAAGAAGATTTGATATTGTCTTTCAGTCGGACATAGTAGTTTATATTGATGATTATGCCCACCACCCGACCGAAATTAAAACCACTCTGGAATCGGTAAAAAAACTTTTCCCGGGTAAGAAAATTACAGCCATTTTTCAACCCCATCTTTACTCGCGTACCCGTGACCTTATGGATGGATTTGCAAAGGTGCTTTCCATACCTGAGGTAACCATTTTGCTGGAAATATACCCTGCCCGGGAAGAACCCATACCCGGTATATGTTCAAAAGTTTTGCTCGAAAAAATTAATAGCCGTAATAAATTGTTGCTCCAAAAAGAAGAAGTGCTTGAATATGTACAAAAAGAACCGCTGGAGGTTCTTTTAACCATTGGTGCAGGAGACATAGACCGGCTCGTTGAGCCCATTAAAAATATCCTAACTAACAGATTTTAAATATCTTAAAGTTTGATGGCAAAAAAAATAAAATATATCCTGCAGAAATTCAAAGAATGGATAATTCTTGCCAGTTTTCTGGTTGTATTTTTCTTTTGCCTTTCCTTTACTGAAAAATCCAACAAAAATCTTCAGGTCAAAAACATAGTTATTAACATTAAGACCACCGAAGAAAAAAGCTTTTCCAATGTTGAACAGATTTCAAATCTTTTGAAGAGTTACGCTGGAAATGAAATCACAGGACATCAATTTAATTCACTGAATATTCAGGAGATTGAAAACAAACTCCGTGAAATTCCTTATTTCAAAAATGCTGAAATTTTTTACACTCTTAGTGGAAATCTGTATTGCGAAGTTGAAGAAAAAAGTCCTCTGTTCAGGGTTCAACCCAAAAACGGAACGGGCTTTTATGTAGACAAAGATGGCGGAATTATTCCCCTGAGCAACGAAGTTAGCTTTCACAAGCCTCTATTATCCGGTTATGTAAGTCAGGCTGACCTGAAACCAACGAAGCCCATTTTCAGGTTGATGAATCTTATTTGCAACGACCCGTTTTTCAGTGATTTAATGGGTCAGGTACATTTATCCCGTCAGGGTAAAGTTGTTCTGGTACCGAAAGCTGGCTTTGATATTATTGAGTTTGGCAGTTGCCATCATCTTGAATCCCGGCTGCAAAAAATCAAAGTAGCCTACCAGCAACTTTTACCTTCCAGGGGCTGGAAAAAATATCATTCATTGAATGTTGAATACAAAGGTCAAATTATTTTAAAATAATGAATATGAGCGAAAAAATAGTAGTAGGATTGGATATTGGAACCACAAAAATTTGTGCCATTGTTGGATCACAGGGTGAAAATGGAAAAATCAATATTCTGGGACTGGGAAAAACAGAATCGAACGGAGCCGTCATGAGAGGCATGGTTTCCAATATCGACAGAACTGCCGAAGCTATTTCATATGCCATTCAGCAGGCATCTCAAAAGTCGATGGTGGATATTAAAACTGTACATGTGGGCATTGCAGGTCAGCATATCAAAAGTTTGCACCTGCGAAGTCAGATAACCCGTGATAATGAGGAAGAGATGATTTCCCAACAGGATGTCGACAGACTTATCAATGACATCAAAAAAATACCTCGTGATCCGGGTGTCGAAATCATCCATATTTTTCCACAGGATTATAATGTTGACCAGACAAGGGGAGTAAAAGACCCTGTAGGTATGCCCGGTGTTCAACTTGAAGGTAACTTTCACATCATTACCGGTCAGATTAATGCAGTTAGAAACATTCAAAAATGTGTAGAAAAAGCTGGATTAAACATAGCCGACTTGATACTTGAGCCCGTTGCATCTTCAGAATCCGTACTTTACGAAGAAGAAAAAGAAGCCGGTGTTGCTCTGGTGGATATTGGAGGTGGAACAACAGATATTGCCATTTTTCAGGATGGTGTTATACGGCATACCGCTGTAATTCCATTGGGCGGGGAAATCATCACTCAGGACATTATGACCGGATGTAATGTTATGCGGAAGCAGGCCGAAACAATGAAAGTGAAATTTGGACATGCTTTTGCCAATGAGGCCCACGACAACGAAATCATCACTATTCCCGGAATAAGGGGAAACAATCCCCGCGAAATCACGGTTAAAAATCTTTCCCTGATTATTCAGGCCCGCGTTGAAGAAATATTCGAACATGTTTATTTTGAAATTAAAAGCTCGGGTTTCGAGAAAAAACTCCAGGGTGGCATTGTATTAACCGGTGGCGGGTCACAGTTGAAAAACATGCGCCAGCTGGTTGAGTATGTAACAGGTATTACCGCACGTGTGGGTTATCCAACAGAAAGACTGGGCAAAGGTCTGGTTAAAGAAGTCGGATTGCCTATTTATGCTACAGGTATCGGTTTGGTGTTACACGGATTCAAAACTCAGGATGGAGAGGGAACCAACAAAAAAATCAATGAAAAAGATGGTAAAGGTAGAGGCAAAACATTGAATATTTTAGAACGTGTTAAAACTTGGTTGAGTGAAGGAAATGATTATAAAGACTAAACTTAAAATTGTAAAACTATGCCAGGATTAGAATTTGATTTACCCAGAGAAGAGAAAACTTTCATCAAAGTAATTGGATTGGGAGGTGGTGGAGGAAATGCTGTAGAACACATGTTTAGAGAAGGAATAAGAGGCGTTGATTTAATTATTTGCAATACCGATAAACAGGTTTTAGACCGTAGTTCAATACCCAATAAAGTTCAAATTGGAGAAAAACTCACCCAGGGTCTGGGTGTGGGAGGAGACCCTGAAAAAGGTCGTCAGGCTGCACTGGAAAGCATGGACAAAATTGAAGCAGCCATTGGTGAAGAAACCAAAATGCTTTTCATAACAACCGGTTTAGGAGGTGGAACAGGCTCCGGGAGCGCACCCGTTGTGGCTCAATGGGCAAGGGAAAAGGATATTTTGTGTGTTGGTATTGTTACATTTCCTTTTGCTTTCGAAGGTATAAAAAGAAGGAAGGTTGCCGAACAAAGCCTGGAAGAACTCAAAAAATATGTGGATTCGCTGATTGTTATACACAATGAAAAACTTGTTGAGAACTTTAGCAATCTGCCCATACCCGAAGCATTTAAACAAGCCGACTCTGTATTGACAACAGCTACCAAAGGGATTGCTGAAATCATAACCGTTCCCGGCTATGTAAATGTAGACTTTGAAGATGTTCGAACCATTATGAAAGATTCAGGTGCCGCCATCATGGGTCATGCTATAGCTGAAGGTGAAGACAGGGCTCTTAAAGCCGTTTCGGAGGCTGTTAACTCCCCTCTTCTGGCTGATAATGACCTTCGCGGAGCCAGAAATATTTTAATGAATGTTACTTATGGCAAGAAAGCTCTAACCCTCCAGGAACTTACCCAGATTACTGATTATATTCAAGAAATGGTGGGATCTGATGTCGATTTTAAACTGGGTCAATGCCTGGATGAAAAACTGGATGGTGAAATTTCCGTTACTTTGATTGCTACAGCACTTCAATCCTTCAAAAAAGAAAAGGAAATTAAATCTACTGTTCATGAAAAAGCAGAAAAACCGGATAATGTTCAAAAACAACCCGGTAAAAAAAGAACAAAAATATTTGAGGTAACTGAAAATAACATCAGCGAAGAAAAAATTGACCAACCCGTTCAAACTACATTACCTTTTGATATTTATGAGCCACATATCAAAAAAGAACATGAAGAAGCTAATGTAGGAAGACATACTTATGATTTTTCAAATCCAAATGAACTTGAAAGAATAGAAAAAGAGCCTGCTTATATTCGAAGAAATGTACAACTGGAACCACAACCTAAATCGGACGAAGCAGAGATTTCCCGCTTTACCCTCGAGGATAAGGATAAGCCAGAAATCAAAGAAAATAATGCTTTTATTGCAGATAATCTGGATTAGGCTTATTTCATAAATATCTCAAAGGCTGCTATGTAATGATTTACATGCAGCTTTTTTGTACACTTTGCTAAGGATAAAGATTTATTTATCCCATTCATCCACATTTATAAACAAGGTGGATATACTAAATCAAGAAGGAAATATGTCGCCTCTGCCTCCCGCATTTCCGTCAGCTCAGCGCTGCATTTTTTTGATTTTATAAACCGTTATGGAAAATTGGCACCCAACAATTCTTTATAAATGGTTTTCCAGAAATGGGGCTGTGAAAGCTTCCCTTCATTAGCTACATTCTAGATAATTAATTTCCATCAGACGTTTTTGGCACGATTTACGGGCTGACTTTTTCTAAGCGCTAATAAAGCTGAAGATTGAGATCTCACATTCAGTCCCACTCCCCTGAAGACTTTTAAGAGATATCATATAATTATCAACTTTGATTTTAACTATCTTTATCCATAGTTATTTTTGTTGAAGCTATCATATACATATGTTATGGGCAATTAAAACATCAAGTGGGATGCTCCCCACCTTTCTAAATGT
>CAYNBC010000029.1:0-1597 GCA_964395255.1 uncultured Sphingobacteriales bacterium
TGTAAATACATACCAGTGTACAATTGGCGTCTGCCAAAATGGGTGCGGAATTCAAATTTTTTCCGGTTTTTCTTTTCAAAATAACAAGTATCCACATGATAAGAATCGAAATAGCCGAAATGACAACTCCCCAGAAAGTGGTGATGGGTTTGTGGCCTGTCCAGATATGATAAACACTTGTCGTTACAAGACCTAAAACCAATAGATAAAAAGCTGTTCCGGTTATTCTTAAAGCTGTTCGTTCAAATTTGTCATGCTCTGTATCAGGATTAATCCTCATTCTTAAAATCATATGAGCAATACCCAATCCGGAAATTACTTCAATAAAACTGTCAAGCCCAAAACCCATAAGGGCAAGGCTTTCGTCTTCAAACCCGAAATAGGTTGAAACCAACCCTTCTGCAAGATTATAAATAATGGTAAAGACTGCAAGACCAAAGGCAATTCGGTATAATTTTTTGTGCTCAGGCATAAGTGTTAATATTACTTTATAAAATCAGCGGTTTAAATAACAAATATATAGGTATGGAAAAGATTTCTGGCGAAGGAAAATATTAAAAATAATTGACCTGCCTGAATTGATGACCTTATAAAATTCCTAAATGCTATAATCAAAATTTGGAGCAGACTATCTTATTTTGACATACTAATACTAATAGTTTCCTCCACCCAAAAAAAAACAGCCTTGAAAAAAGGCTGTTTTTATCATGAGATAGTATTTTGAAAGTAAAAACTCTCAGTCAAGTTTGGGGCCGAATTCGACCAGTTTCCTGCCTTCTTCATTATCGGTAAATGTTTTGAAGTTCTGGATGAATTTTTCGGCCAGCATACGAGCCTGTTTGTCATACTCATCCGGATTGGGCCAGGATAATTTGGGATTTAAAATATCGGGATCAACACCGGGAACACTTTTGGGAATGTATAAATTGAAAATGGGTAATTGTTCATATTCGGCATTGTCGAGCGTACCATTCAGTATAGCTGTAATGATATTCCTTGTAGCTGTGATATCAATTCTATGGCCTACACCGTAAGGGCCTCCAATCCAGCCTGTATTGACAAGATAAGCGGTAGAACCATGCTGGTCCATTTTTTTGATGAGTTCTGTTGCATAACGGGTAGGATGAAGCAATAGAAAAGCAGCTCCAAAAGCAGAAGAAAATGTAGGTTTGGGTTCTTTAATTCCTCTTTCTGTACCAGCCAGTTTGGCTGTATAACCACTCAGAAAATAGTACATAGTTTGTTCACGGGTTAACTTAGCCACCGGTGGAAATACGCCAAAAGCATCAGCCGTTAAAAAGATAACTTTTTTAGGGTGGGGTCCTTTGGAAACGGGTTTAACAATGTTGCGAATGTGATAAATCGGATAGGATACGCGCGTATTTTCTGTTTTGGAAGCATCGGAAAAGTCGACTTCACCTGTTTTGGGGTCGTAAACAACATTTTCCAGCAGTGCATCCCTCTTAATGGCATTGTAAATATCCGGCTCTTTTTCAGGGTCCAGGTTGATACATTTGGCATAACAACCGCCTTCAAAGTTAAAGACGCCTTCATCATCCCATCCATGTTCGTCATCACCGATAAGTAAACGGTTGGG
>CAYNBC010000029.1:1607-13024 GCA_964395255.1 uncultured Sphingobacteriales bacterium
TTGCAGAGCAATGCATGGAAGCAATACCTCGAAGTGGTAAATAATAGTTCATAACGGAAAAGAAACCTTTTTTGATTTCTCCGCCATACCAGGTACCACCAACAACTGCCAGCTTTTCTTTCAGGTGAAAAGCAACATATACTTCAGAGTTTAAACCGTGTTCTTTCCATTTTTTGTCAACCGTTTTGCAGGCGTTAAACATTATATAATCCGGTTTAAAGTCTTTTAGTTCTTCCTCGGTCGGACGAATAAACATATTCTTTACGAAGTGGGACATCCATGCTACTTCGGTTACAACACGGATTTTCATGCGAGTGTTTTCGTTGGCACCGCAATAAGCATCGGTAACATACAGATTTTTACCGCAAAATTGATTGATACTGTTTTGTTTTAAATCTTCCCAGACTTCCTGGCTGATGGGCTTGTTGTCAGAACCGGGACGGTCGGGTCCAGCCCACCAGATATTATCCTTGTTTTCATCGTCAACAACAATATATTTATCCTTCGGTGAACGGCCTGTAAAAATTCCCGTATCCACAGCAACAGCTCCAAGATTGGTTACAAAGCCTTTTTCATAGCCTTCCAGTGAGGGGTCTGTTTCATGCTTAAAAAGCTCATCGTAAGATAAATTGTAATAAACCTCTTTTACATCTTTTATCCCATAAGACAAAAGATCTTTCCTTACTTTTTCAATTAATGATTGATCCATGATTTTCGATTTGGTTCAGAATGGTGCAAAAGTACAAAATTTTATCCTTGTTCATGATGGTAATAAGTGTTTGAAAACAACAGGGTTATTGATATTTTATCAATTCATTCAAATATTTAATTATGAAAATGTTATAGCTGATTTTTCAGTACCCTGACATATATCTGATAAATTTTATCAGCCATACTTTCTTTCGAGAATGATTTAACATCTTTCCGGGCCTGTGATATTAAATGCTTTTTAAGTCCTGGTTCTGTCAACAGCTTTTCGATAAGTTGAGCCAGTGAGGCCGGATTTTGAATTTCCGCCAGCAATCCGTTTTGATGATGGCGTATTATTTCCGGTACACCACCGGCTGCTGTGCTAACTACAGGAACTCCGCAAGCCATCGCATCCAGCACGGTTGTCCCCAGTCCTTCGGTTTTACTGGTAAATAAAAAAATATCCAGCCCGGGTAAAATTTCATCAATATCGCTGCGAAATCCCGTGGTAAATACTCTGTTGTTAAGTGATTTTGATTGAATATAACTTTCCAGCCCTGAGCGTTCCGGCCCATCACCAATGAGAAAAAAATAAAGGTGCTCATACCTCGAACACAGGATAAATGCCGTATCTACAAAAGTATACAGGTCTTTGTGGTCGGCAAGGGCGGATATATTTCCAATCAAAATGGCATTTTCGTCCAGATTATATTCGCTGCGAAGCTTGTTGTTTCTTTCAACATTTTGAAAACGGTTTATGTCGATACCCGAATAAACCACCTCAATAGGTATGTTATTTTTTACGGATGGCTGCAATACTTTTTTGACTTTGTCTGAAACGCAGATATAATGGCTGATACATGAAAGATTGTATTTAATCCGGGAAAAAAAACTTTTTCGAACCGGAAAATCCACTCTCCTGTGAACAACAACCGGGGTTTTTAATCCCGACAGACAGGCCAGTGCCACCAGACTGTGACCGGTGGAATCATGAGCATGAATGATTTGAATGCCCTTTTCGCGCACTATTTTTTTCAGCAACCCTGCACCTTTTATGAAAAAATGCAAAGGGTTTAGGTTGATGACAAAATGGTTCCGATGTTTTTCACGACAATATTGTTCTAAAGCACTGTTTGGCCGTGCCAGAACCCATTGTTCAATGTCCTTTTTGTCCAGTTCTTCCATGAGGTAGGCCAGTTGTTGTTCTCCGCCCCTCCATCCGGGTTGAAGGTCAATATGCAGTATTTTCATTCTCCGGCTCAGTTTTTTTCTTTATTATTGTTTGTCTGTTACAGCTGAACAAATTTAGTCATTTGAAAACGAAAGAACTTCCACCGGCATTTATCCGAAGAATAAAAAAACAACTGGGAGATGAATCGGAAAAATTCCTGGCATCATTGAAAGAAGAACCTATAGTTTCCTTGCGAATCAATCCGGATAAATGGAATCATCCAGATTTTGAAGCAGAACCTATTCCCTGGTGCCGGTATGGATATTATCTGAAAGAAAAACCGGAATTTTTTGCCGACCCTTTGATTCATGCTGGAGCTTATTATGTGCAGGAAGCTTCCAGTATGTTGTTTCACCATGCCATTGATTTTGAAAAAAGCAGGTTAATACTTGATTTGTGTGCATCGCCCGGAGGAAAAAGCACCCTGATGCTTTCCATGGCTGGAAAAAACTCCCTTGTATTCAGCAATGAAATTGTAAGAAAACGGTCACAGGTGTTATACGAAAATCTTGTTAAATGGGGCTCGGAAAAAAATGTAGTCACATCAGCGGCACCCTCATCATTCCGACCTTTTCGGGGCATGTTTGATGTGGTTGTCGTAGATGCACCCTGCTCGGGTGAAGGCATGTTCAGAAAAAATAACAGGGTTATTGGTGAATGGAACGAAAGCAAACCTTTTAAATGCAGTATTGAACAAAAAAATATTCTGGATGAAGCCGTTTTTCTGATAAAGCCCGGTGGTAAACTGATTTACATGACCTGTACCTTTTCCAGAGAAGAAAATGAGCAAATTGTGCTGTGGTTTGTCCAGAAGTTCGGTCAGATTATCAAACCCTCACCCATGAACCTGGAGCAAAACTGGGGCGTCCGGGTTGAGCAGCTAATACATGAAGATGGACAAAAACAGGAAATTTATAAATGCATGCCTCATCTCTGTAAAGGAGAGGGAATGTTTATTGCTGTATTTGAACGCACTGATCAGGATGCAAATAATTCCAGCGAAAGAGTGTCTTTTAAAAAATCGGTATTGAAGAAACTTTCCCGTGCTGAGTTGAAAATGGTACAGCAGTTGGCTGAGTTTTCGGATGATTATGTTCCCCTGAAGCACCATTATGACATATATCTTTTACCCGCAGCATTTGAAAATTTAATTTCTGTGGCTTTTGAGAAATTAACGGTTTTAAAAGCAGGGATTAAAATAGGAACACTAAACCAGAAAACAGGAGAATTAATTCCTTCCCATGAGCTTGCCATGAGCCGGTTTGTAAAGTCTGAAATTCCTGCTTATGAATTGACTCTGGAGCAGGCCAGAAAATATCTAAAAAGAGAGGCACCAGTCATTGCCGGGGCTGAAAAAGGGTGGGCACTGGTATCTTACCGCGGCCTGAACCTTGGCTGGATAAAAGTGCTTGATAACCGTATCCGTAATGCTTACCCGGGTGAGTGGAGAATTCGAAAAAATATGGACAACCTTTTCTGAAAGAGACCATCTTAACATAGAAAGTTAACTGATGAAAATATTACCATCTTTATTCCTTGTTTTTTTGTTGTGCGGAAGCATTTTTAATGCCCGTTCACAGGACAAAATACTTCTTGCCGACAGTCAGATTGTAACTGGAAAGGTGCTTGAAATCAATGATTCCGAACTGGTTTATAAAGCATATGGACGCACGGATAATGTCAAAGCCATCATTCCACTGGAAAAAGTTGTACAGGTCCGTTTTCAAAACGGATATCAGGAGTATTACAGTGAAAAGAACAGGAGCATACCGGATGTGGTGGTTACAAACGAGGGAGATATATTTCAGGGACGCATATTGTCTGTAAATCCTGACAGTCTGGTGATGAAATTTTCAAAAGACCCATCGCAGATTTTGAAACTCCCATTAGATGAAGTTGTTTTTATGAAAGCCGGCAGCGAAGTCAGTATGTTTGGTTTTACAGAGAACAACAACCTGTACCAGAAGGGTTTTGAAGATGCCCGTGTTTCTTATCGTGCCGGTTATTTAACGCTGGTTGTGGCGGGAATTACCTTTATTTACCCCGTTATAGGAATCATATCAGGAGTAGCCATCGTTCACTCTCCTCCCAAAAATCTGGATAACCTGATTTCTGATGACAATCTTAAATGGAATGAAAATTATCGCAAAGGTTTTCTGGATGGATGCAAAAAAGAGAGAAAAAAACGGGTTTACGAAGGGTTGGCTGTGGCAGGAGGCACATATCTGCTGGTAGCACTGGCTGTTTTTATAGCTTTTATTGGCTTTTGATTAATTTCAGCGTTTGGACTCCGTCCTGTGTTCTCACCATAAGAAAGATAATTTCCGGAGCACGGTCGAGATATAGTGTAGAAAAAAAGTGAGACTCATGGTTATTCACATATTTTTCTAAAAGCTGTTTTCCCTGTGTATCGTAAGCTGCAAGGGAAATCAACTGTACATTTCGGTCAGTTTCAAGCCAGATTTTTAGATAATGATCCTTGTAGAACCCACGGAGCGAAAACGCATTTTCATTTTCTGAAATCCTGGGCGGTCGGGATACATATACAGTCCCTCCAAGGTCTTTGAATCTCTGAGCCCATTCCTGAAAATAAATGGAAGTCAAGGACTTTGAGTGAATAATCAGGGTGTTTTCATCGTTTGATTTATCAGCCGATGAACTCCAATTATGTGAGCCTGTAATAACCAGCGGGTCCCAATCTTCATAAGTGCGACCATAATCAATGATAGCATATTTGTGGTGGAAAATATAATTCTGGTTATAAACTTTAATATTTTGTTTCAATACAGGAGATAGAACATTGTAGGCCGGGTCATTACCACTGCTTACATCTCCGAAAATACCGGCTACATAAACGCCCTCGTTATATTTGTCCAGCATCGGATAAGCTATGGAAGTACGGGTAAAAACATAAGTGGCAAAATAAATAGATGCATCAGCCGAACGAATGGCATCGATAATATGAGAATTTACATTATCAGATGGGGAAAAATAGCATTCCACCCAATTACCGCCTATTTTAAAATGATGTGGTGTATTATCTGTTTTGTAAGGTCCAAAGCGGGATTTGAGGGTATTGGGAAAAGCACCGCTTCCACCCCACATTTCATTGAATTCCATGGTGTATGCTTTTGCCAGTGCCTGATCCTGAATGATGATGACATTGTTGGGGTCATAGTTAATCTGGTCAGGTGTAAGATTTGTTGAGCCTGTCCAAACGATGGGCTTTGCCGGGTCACTGGAAAGAGCATCAAAAACAATAAATTTATTATGCATGATTTTGTAATTCTGGCCTGTCGGGGATTTCAACACAGGAATTTGACCGTTTAAATCCTTAACAGCTGTTGAGGAAGTACTGCCATCCACAATTATCCGGATTTGAACACCCCGTTCATGAGCATTGTTTAGTGCCTGCGTAATGGAAGCATTCAGACCCTGATTGATAAAATTATACATGGCCATATCAATGGAATATTTTGCCCTCTGTATGTATGAAACCAGTGTATCGTCAATGCTTTGCCGGAGATAGAATGCTTTTTCGTCCGAAGCATAGGAATTATCTACAGGATTATTAAAATAAGCAATGATTTTCCCTGTTGATGAGGATGCTGTGGAATAATAACCTAAGCCGGTGTATAAAGTATCTCCCGATGAGCGAATAGCTTTTGCCCTGACATAGTAAAAGGTAGCCGGGTTTAAGGATGGTATGGTAATTTGATGCTTTGTCTGGCCGGGTTGGGAGGCAACGCTTCCAAGTTCCAGTTTTTGTGTATATCCGTATTCAACATATCCGGTGGCAGGTTCTTCGGTTTTGAAAAAAAATGTCAGTGAGGATGTATCCATGTCAAGAAGTGTGAGAGGTGAATTCAGGAATCCTAGATCGCCCAGGTCTCGCGGAAGAAGTTGGTAATTGTTTTGGTATTGGCTCATTATGCCCGTAATATGGGTTTTTCCAGCAGGAATTCCGGTTCCGGGAATGCTGGTATGGTTATCAATTCGTACCTGAGCTGTAAATCCGTTCTGGCGGATGATATAGTTGGTATTGCCCGAAAATGTACCTTGCGTGGTAAATTCAACATCACTTAAAGTGACCAGCATACCCTCGTAAGCTTCTGAAAAAACTTCTTGAACAGGTTTGTTGATGGCAGAAGGCAGGGCATGGTTTGAATCCAATACGATAAACTGTGTAACCGGGCTTATTTCCAGAAGATTGTTCCATGATTTTAAAACACCTGTCACACGGATAAAATCACCTCTTTTTACATCTTTTAGTGAAGCATCATAAACACCAATGCCGGCTACCGAGTCCTGAATATAACGAATAACACCCAGTTCTGCTCCGTTTGTTACAACCCCTTCTACCGTCACTGTTGAACCTTCAGCTTTTGTTCTTGCTTCTTTGATGCTAATGGTTTGTGCCTGCAATGAAAGGTGAAGAAACACAAAAAAAGTCCAGAAAATAATTTTATACATGTTTTTGAAGTTATTTGATAGAATTTGCCTGAATACTATTAATTTTATTGATAAAATGTTGATAGCTTTCAAAGATAAAAAGAAAAAGTTTAGGTTTATTTGAAGAGAAATGATTATGAAAACCTTGAAGTATATTACGCATTTTGGAGTTGTAATTGTTTTTTCGCTCCTCTTTCATTCGTGCTTAAAAGATATTCAAAGTATTGAGGAAGTACAGGTTAAGGGAACATGGAAACCCGGAATAGCCATACCAGTGATAAATGCTTCCTTAAATATCGAAGATTTGTTAAAAACCTATGAAACCGATTCCCTTTTTGAGATTGATAAAGATAATTTTATCACAATTATATACAGGGAAAAGCCATTTATAGTACGAGCAACGGATATATTTTCTCCACCGCCTCAAAGTTTTTTTACACCGGTGCTTAAGATGGGTAATATAAACGGAGACAGTGCCCGCTTTGATAATGACATTTCAGCTTCCCTGAGTAATGATTATACCATGGATATGCCCAATAAAGCAGAAATCAAAACCCTGATTTTTTCAGAAGGATGGCTGAAATTGGATTTTGATATCTTTTACCGCAAATCAGGGTACATTGTTATTGAAATTCCTGCGTTGACCAAAAACGGTAATCCCTATAAAGATTCCCTGACATTTGAATATCCTTTTTCCATTCCCCATCATATTTCCGATTCTTTAAATCTGGAAGGTTATAAACTGGATTTGACAAAAAACAACACCACCTACAATACATTTAAATATTATTTCAGGATAGGCTTGAAAGGTTCTCCCGAATATGTTCATAAAACGGATTATGCTTCTGCCCAATTATCATTTTTAAAGCTGAAATTAAAATACATCGAAGGTTTTTTAGGTCAGTTTGAACTGGATTATCCTTTTGACTCTACAGAAATCAACCTTTTCAAAAGCACAGAATCGGGACGGTTGTCCTTTGAAAACCCCAGCTTAAATATCGACCTGGAAAATTCCATTGGAGTTCCTGTTGAATTAGACAGTTTGACTATTTTCATTAAAGATAGAAAAGGAGTTAAGCACCCTCTTGAAGGAAGCGTTGTCAACCAGGTTTACACTCCCGGTTATCCAATGATTCATGAAGGTGCAGTGAAAAAACTGTATCAAATTCGTGCTGACAGGTCGAATTCCAACCTGCCTGACATTATTAGTCTGTTACCATCAGGCTATTCCAACGATTTCAGAATTACAATCAACCCCAACGGGAAAGTGTATGAAAATTTTGCTACTGACAGCAGTGAATTCAAAAGCACAACTACAATGGTATTTCCTCTTTACGGAAAGACAGGAGGTTGGGTCCTGGGTACAAATGCGCCTTTTGAATTAACCAATATTGATTTTATTGAAGAACTCAGGTTTAATTTGATGATTGAAAATGAATTTCCCGTTGAAGGCCGGATACAACTCTATTTTCTTGACAGCCTGGGTCAGGTGGTAGATACTCTTATTGATAGCAAAAAACCTGTAGTGCCTGCTGGCATTGCCGGTTCTGACGGAAAAACCATTATGCCCGGAATAACCCAGACAAAAGTTATTTATCCATCCAGCAGAATCGAAAATCTTAACAGAGTTAAAGAAATCAGACTGGAAGCCAACCTGTCAACGACCCATCAGGGAACTACCAATGTTAAATTTTATGCAGACTATGACCTTTCTATTCGTTTAAGTGTTCTTATAAAAGCAAAACCCAATGATTTCTAGGTTTATTTATACATTTCTTTTTATTATCTGGATGTGTGGCATTAAATCCCAGCCCCTCGTCATGCACTTTATGGATAATTTGCCTCAGGCGGCCATCACTCATCCTTCCTTTTTTCCTGAATATGAATATTCCGGAGCCATTCCTTTTACGGGTTTTAACGGCTTTGATATAGGCACCAATTTTCCCGTAGCTTCCCTGACTTCCAATTCCGTAACTAATGGCATATTAACTCTGGACCTTGATAAAACTTATGATGATTTAAAGCCGGTTACTTTTCTGGATAGCCGCTTAAATATCAACATGGTAACTTCAACATGGGTTTCAAAAAATCTGTTTTTTAATGTGAACCTTGTCAACAGGATTCAAAACACTTTGCTCTTGCCTAAAAGTTTTGTCAGCCTGCTTTGGGAAGGTAATGCCGCTTATGTGGGAGATGAGTTGAATCTGAGCAACCTGGGGCTGGATTTTATTCATTTTACCGAATTGAGTTTTGGAATTACCCAGAATATTAACGATCAATTTTATGTAGGAACCAAATTCAAGTTCCTCCAGGGTTTGTCAAACATAAATTTTTACCGCTCCGACCTGAAATTACAAACGGATACAACCACTTATTACCTCACAGTCAGGTCTGATGTTAAAATGGATATCAGCGGACCGTTCGACACCAATGGAGTAACACTTTACAGCTTTGCCGATTATATGCTCAATATGAGAAATCCGGGTTTCGGTATGGATGTAGGTCTGGCTTACAAACCTTTTAAATTTCTCCGTTTATCATTCGACCTTACCGACCTGGGGTTTATTTATTTTAACTCTCAGGTAAAAAATTACAGCATCAGAAACGCAGATTATCAATTCCGTGGACTTGAAGCCCATATTACATCATTGAATTTTAATAGCGATTCCATCATCAGCTCCATGATTGATACTGTAACAAGTATTTTCCAACCGGTACGAACCGAAAACTCCTACCGCTATTTTATAACACCTCAACTCTTTGCCGGAGCCGAATGGATTATCAATCCTCATCATAAGTTTACATTTCTGTATCACCAGCGGATAAATCCTGCATACAATTATCATGTTTTATCACTGGGATATCAGCTCAGGCTTGGCAGAACATTCACATTGATGGTTAACGGTTCGCAATTTTCAGGAAATAATTACAGGCTTGGAATTGGGTATAACCTTCGTCTGGGAATGTTCAATTTTTATTTCCTGAAAGACGACATTCTGGATGTTATCAAACCTCTGCGAACACAAACCGAAGGATTTTATTTCGGTATAAATTTTATTCATTACCCTCCTTCCGAAAAAAAGCTAAACAAAAGAAAAGCAAGGGAATTAAAAAGAGAGGAAAGGAAGAATAAAAACAAATAAGTAATTACATAAATCCTAATTCAAGTTTGGCTTCGAGGCTCATCATACTCATGTCCCAGGGCGGGTCAAAAGTCAAATTAACCTCCACTTTGCCTACGCCTTCAATCTGCCGGACTTTATCATTCACTTCTTCTACAATATCACCGGCAATAGGGCAGGTTGGAGCTGTTAAAGTCATATCGATTTTAACATTGTTATTTTCATCGATGTCAATGTTGTAAACAAGACCCAATTCGTAAATATTTACGGGTATTTCAGGGTCAAAAACGGTTTTCAGTGTTTCAACAACCTTATCTGCGAGAGCTTTATTTTTTGCGTTAATAACAGTAGCCATAATTCAGGATTTTTGGGAGTTAGAACTAAGAGCCAGTGCATAGTATTTCATTTGCTTAACCATGGACATAAGTCCGTTGGAGCGGGTGGGAGAGAGTTGTTCTTTAAGACCGATTTCATCAAGAAAAGAAATATCGGCTTTCTGAACTTCTTCAGGAGGTTGATTGGAAAAAACCCGTATCAATAGGGCTATCAATCCTTTTGTAATGATAGCATCGCTGTCGGCTTCGAAAATAATTTTTCCGTCTTCCGATTTCCGGGCTATAAGCCACACTCTTGACTGGCAACCTTTAATCAGGTTTTCGTCCGTTTTGTATTTGGGGTCTAAAGGAGGCAATGACTTTCCTTGCTCAATCAGGTAATCATACCGGTCCATCCAATCATCGAATAGTTTGAATTCTTCAATAACCTGCTTTTTGATTTCCTCAATGCTCATAAACGGAAAATATTTTTAGACTCATTATAGTTGCAAAGTTAATGCAATAATAACGGATGACACAAAGGCAGTAAAATCAACCTCAGGAAAGCATGCGAATGGCCGTTTTTAGAGCATCCACCATCCTGTCTATTTCTTCAAATGTATTGTAGAAAGCAAATGAAGCCCTGACAGTTCCGGGAACCCGGAATCGATTTATCAGGGGTTCGGTGCAATGATTTCCAACCCTGACAGCTATTTTCATTTTATCCAGCAGAGTGCCTATATCGCCCGGATGAATACCTTCTATCACAAAAGATATGACAGATGCTTTTTCCGGAGCGGTGCCAATTATTCTCAAGCCTTCTATTTCCGAAAGTTTGCCCGTAGCATATTTCAGAAGGTTGTGTTCGTGCTTGTAAATGTTTTGATAACCTATACTTTCGACATATTCGATAGCAGCTTTTAATCCTATGGCTCCTTCAATATGAGGTGTTCCTGCTTCAAATTTAAAAGGTAAGCGATTGAATGTTGTTTTCTCAAAAGTAACTGTTTCAATCATTTCACCACCGCTCTGGTAAGGAGGCAATTCTTCGAGCCATTTTTGTTTACCGTATAAAACGCCAATACCGGTAGGACCAAACATTTTATGTCCGGAAAAACAATAAAAGTCGGCATTCAATTCCTGAACATCCACCTGCAAATGCGGAGCTGCCTGTGCACCGTCAATAAGAACGGGAATGTTTTTCTCATGAGCTTGTGCAATGATTTCCCGGACAGGATTTATGGTGCCAAGTGTATTGCTAATGTGCGTAATGGCAACAATCCGGGTGCGTGGGGTTAATAATGAAGCATATGCCTCTAGATCCAGGCTTCCGTCATCTTTTACAGGAATAACTTTCAGTACGGCATTTTTCCTTTCACAGGCCAGTTGCCAGGGTACCAGGTTGGAGTGATGTTCCATGCCGGAGATAAGTACTTCATCAGCGGGTTGTAAAAATCGTTCGGAAAAACTAAATGCTACCAGATTAATGGCTTCGGTTGTTCCACGGGTGAAAACAATTTCTTCTTCGGATGAGGCATGAATGAATTCTCTGACTTTTTTCCGTGCGTTTTCGTAGGCTTCGGTCGAGAGAAGGCTTAAATAGTGATT
>CAYNBC010000030.1:0-4924 GCA_964395255.1 uncultured Sphingobacteriales bacterium
TTTCTGAATAAATAGATCCTGAAGTTGTTGAGCTAATTTGTGGAATTCTTCCGGAGATATTGATTCCATCCAGTGATTAAGATTAAAGCCACGGATAGATTTATTTTGAAAAATTACAGGAAGAACTTCAATATTTCCAATTTTTTTCCCGGATAAACCTCCATAAACTATAACAGAAGAATTTTCCGGCATAGCGTTAAGTAAAATTGCGGTCATATCACCTGCAACGGCATCAAAAGCCAGCGTTGCCTGCAGTTGATGAGCAAGTGAATGTAATTGTTCTTCAAATTGAGGAGAAGTCATGTTAAGGACATATTCATCGGGTCTATTTAAGTCAGCTTTTAATTTTTCTATGTGTTCTTCTTTTCTTACAATGTTGATTAAAGGAATATTTTGTTTTGAAGCAAAATACCGAATAAAACGGCCTACCTGTCCTGCCGCAGCATTCTGGATAAAAGCTTTGCATGACTGTGTTTTTGCAATCTCAAAAAGAGCTAAAGCAGTAAAAGGATTGATAAAAAAAGTAGCAGCTTGTGTGGCAGGGAAATTATCTTTTAACACTATGCATTGAGAAGCAGGTAATATACAGTATTCTGACCAGGTACCCCACGGTCCATCGGATACATACAAACTTACTTTCTTGTTTTTTAGCATTTTTGCCTGCTCCCCACTGCCTGTATCTACTACAGTTCCGCATCCTTCAAATCCGGGAATTGCGGGTAATTTTTTACGGATATTGTAATCACCTCGTAAAAAGGCTATATCTGATGGATTGATGGGTGCTGCTTCTATTTTTACCAGAACCTCATCTTCTTTCAGGGCTGGAAGTTCAATATTATCCGTATAAATATTTTTAATGGCTTTTAAAATATTACTTTCATAGCTGTTGATAAATACCGCCCGCATTTCGTTTTATTTTTTATCAATCAAAGGTAGTTTTTCAAGGATAGAAGCTATATCCCCGGAAGGTCTTTGGGCATTATTGTCAATAATTTTACCTTCGGTGTCAATCAAAATAAAACGTGGAATGGAATGTATAAGATAGTTGGTTGCAATATCCGATTGCCATCCGCCACTGTATAATTGCAAACCACCCAATTCTTTTTCAACAACCATTTTTTTCCAGTTATCATAATTTTCATCTACCGAAACACTTATAAACTGTATGTTTTTATCTTTAAATTGTTCTTCCAGTTTTTGCAAATAAGGAATTTCTCTGATGCACGGACCGCACCATGTAGCCCATACATCAATATAAACATACTTGCCTTTAAAATCACTCAATGCATGAATTGCACTATCTATATCATAGTATTGAAAATCCGGGGCCACTTTGCCGGGAGCAATCTTATCCCATTCAGCTATCATTTTATCCAGAACATTCAGAAGGCTGTCATTACTAATGCTTTTTCTGGCTTTTGCCATAATGCCTTCAATTTCTTTTACACCGAAATATTTTATTTGATCGTAGGTGATTTTGTATACCATCTTTTCTTTGATAGTCCGGTCGGTGAAAAGGGAATCAATAACTTTTAATTCTGCTAGTGTCCAGCCATTTTCCATCTCTTGATAGCTTGAGTCAATCTCAAAGAGTCTGGAGGCATTATTTTCTATGTATGCAGTGGCAAACCGGTTGAAATAATAATTATCAACCAGAGATGAATCATTGAGATTGAGTTCCTTGATAAAATCGTAATATTTTTCGGAAGGGGTGAATTCTTTATTACCGGAGTAATAACTATAGTATCGTGGATATAAAAGTTTGTAGTAAGCCAGTGAATAAATATTGTTGTTTTTTATCGTATTTACAAAAAATGAAGACGGATTGTTTGTATTCTGAACAAAGCTATCCAGCAGGTGTTTTCTTGAAGCGTCCAGTTTTTCAAGATGATTTAAAAATTCATTTTCATTCATGGAAAACAGGCTTTGATAGGATTGGATGTATTTGTTATCGAGTATTTCAGCACGATGGAGGAAAATCTGGTATTCTGCACCTTTTCCTGAAACTGTGAAAGAAGAGTCTTTTGATTCGGGTTGAAGTGTAATTTCGAGCTCAAAACCGGGCTCTAGATAAAGGGGATAAGTAAGATTATTGTAATCTAATTCGTAAAAATCTGGTCTGGGAAGATTTTTTTTGAAAAGGAAATTTCCATCTGAATCAAGAAATACGGTGTCTATATCGTCAGGTGCATGAGAAGGATTAAGTGTTATCAAATCATTTTCTGGATTTACTATTTTCCCAGCAACAGAAACAAATTTTTCAACATGACTTTTTTGTTTACATCCTGCCAAAATCAGGATGCTCATCAATACAAGAACTTTTTTCATTTTTTATTTTTATTTAGTGATAATAACAGGTTTTACCAATTTATCATTGACTTTGATAAGATAGATTCCTGGATTTAATTGTGAAAGGTCTAACTTCTGACCGCTGTCTGTATTGAACCGGCTTATTGTTTTACCCGAAATATCTGTCACTGTTATATGAAGATGTGCCTCTGTATCTGAATTTATAGAGATTTTTCCGGTAGTTGGATTAGGATAAATCGAAAATGTATTCATAGTCGGTTTTTCAATTCCACTGGGCTGGGTGGTCAGTTCAAGGGCATCCAGGTAAAGGGCACTGCCAAGTCCTTTGGGTTTGCTTTTGTCAATGATATTACCCGAAAGAAAAGTGATATTGAATGTATCACCAACGGGATATTTGTCATAACTGAAATTCAATTCAAAATAAGTATAACTGGAGGCTGGCGGTAGTGCCTTTACCTGCATTTCTGCTATTTCCTGTTTGCCGCTTTTGTATGTATAATGTATTCCCACGGCAAAGGCAGTATCGTTACCAACAGGGAAATATTTGTAATATCCGGATAATTTTACAGGATTACTTTCAAGGTACATGCCTCCTGATGGCCATTTGTTCTGTGTGAAATAGCCATTGGAAATGGCTCCAAGTGTATCTCCAAAAACTTCAATGCTTTTAATAAGAACTGCATAATCGCCTTCATAAGCATCGATGGTTTTTGTTACTGAAGTTTCGAAACCCCATAGGCTGAGAAAGTTAGGCGTATTCCATCCTTCAGGCTCGAGGGTGTAAACATGGTTCCATGATTCGAAGGATGAATTGGGTAAGGCTGGTACTGTTCCTGAATTGCTCTTGAAGTTAATGTCATCAAGAATTAAAATGCTCCCCGGTACAGGTTTATCAGGATTACTGCTGAATGAAAATACAATAACGGTATCAGGAGTAATCAAGGGTAGAAACCATAAAATAGGCTGGCTGAAGTAAGTATAATTGGACATATTTCCTGTAAACGGAAATAGCGTTACTCCCACCAAATTGCTGTTTTTCATAAAAAATGCTCCTATTATTGCTGTATCTCCGGGTTTGATATCATAAATAGCATAACCTGTTAGCGAGTCAGGTCTGGCTGTGTAAGGAAATCCCATGGATAAAAGGGAGCCGGAAATTGTATCAGTACCAAACATACTTGTTTGAAGTTTTATAGCATAATTTCCATCATGCGCATCTTCGATTTTTGTAACATTCTTGAAAATATCAATTCCGTTGGTCGAATTACTTGTACTATACCCTTCCGGATTTTCAAAATATATTTTTTCATACCAGCTTTCAAATCCACCATTTACAAGCTTTTGTGAAAAGGCAAAAAAAGGAAGTATCATCCACCCGAGAATAATCAACTTTTTCATGGTCTATTTTTTTATCAAATTTACAATTTTGAAACAATCCTGCAAGGAAGTGATTCGGAGATTGTTTTCATCTTGATAATGCCACCTTCCAGCTCATTTTCATGAATAGCCTGAGAATAATTTCGAACCAGTTGTATAGTATATTTTCCGGGTGGTACATCGGCTGAAGTAGGTATATTAAATCTTATTTTATCCGGTGCTTCAATTTGGGCTATTAATTTCCATTTTTCATTATCTTTTCCATTAATAATCAACTCCACTTTTTCATTTTTTCCCAGAGGAAGCCCATCCCAGCTTATCAGGTATTCACCCTCTGAAGACATCGATTCAGGATACTGGATCTTTCCAAAATGAGCTGGGGTTAGCGTCCAGGTATATTTCTTTTGATGGATATCTCTATAGGTGAATTCTATTGAACTGGACTGAAAAGGAAGTTCATTGTAAAAGTAGTAATAACCTTTAAACAATCCATTCAGACCTTTCATTTTCTTACCATTTACTCTAATTTCTGCCGGAGAACTCAGTATTAAGGTAGTGCCTTTATTTCCACCAAAACGAAACTGAGCTTCGGTTTCTAAGCTTTTTTCTTCTTCATCTAAAATAACCTGATAGCTGTGATAAATTTTTTCCTGATTAACATCTTTTGATTCTGCCACTTCATTGGATTGGCAGGCGATTAACATGGTCAAAAAAACACCCGAAAATATGAGTAATTGTATAATTTTATTTTTCTTCATCAGAAATGTTTTTTAGTATTTGAATGAGCGTTGATTTCAAATAAGGAAAAACGAAATACAAGCGGTTCTTATTTTGATACAAATACAAAATCAATTCATAGGCTTTTTTCCTGTCATCTCCATGATTCGTTAAATAGAAGTTTATTTTATCTCTTTCTTTTTCGCTGAATAAAGACCCTGTAAATGAATTCAATATTTCCATTGTGTCATTCGGATTTATCTTAAATGAAATTTCTAAGGCAGAAATCACATCCCGGGTATTTATTTTTTTGAGAACAAAAATGAGTGAATCTGGTTCTATTTTGATAGATTCAAGCTGATGAGACAGTTCCGAAATATGATGCTGAACGGCTGGTTTTCGGATAATCATGCGAGGTAAAAAAATCCGGCTGCTGAAATAAAGTATCGAAAGTACAGTTAGAAAGCTTATAAAAATGAAAATATATTGATTCTGGCAACGATCATTTTAGTCGCGCTCA
>CAYNBC010000030.1:4934-12047 GCA_964395255.1 uncultured Sphingobacteriales bacterium
AAAATATATAAGGACACAAATCTTCTGGTAGATGTCATTTTTTAGTTGCTGATAATTTCACTGCGAGTAATACGGATATTTCTATCATGAAGGTAATCCAGAACAAACTCCAGAGCTTCTTTTTTCTGACCTAAAAATTCAGGAAAAACAAAACCTGAAAACAAGTCTGGCTTGTGGATGAGTAAATTGAAAACAGCAGTAGCTGTATATCCGGTTGTACGGGCCATGCTGTGTATATTTTTTTCCGTATCGGCATAATCCAGCAATTCCCATACTAGGGTCACCTTCTTTCCATTTTTATGCCCTTCACCCACAACTTTCATAACTGTCAAATCCTCGTCATGGGGTGTCATTTGCCATGCTTTTCCCAGGATTTCTGAGGTAACGGCAAGGGGTGTAATAGATTTTCCATTCACCATTATTTCTTTCTGGCAGAAAAATCCTGAGTCCAGAAGTAACTTAATTTTTTCATGATAACCGGGATATCTGAGAGTTTTTTCTACCATATTGGGGCAGTGAATATGATTAATCAATGAGCGTAATCCATCCGTATTGAATGCTTCAAGAGTTCCGATATGCTCAAAGTCAATAAGTTCGTGTTCTGACAGGGCGGGTAAAGTCATTATCTTTCCATTTCGGACGAGTTTTGCCGGACGAATATATTCCTCCATTATATCCGAAGGACTGAACACGGCTTTGTATTCCCATGGTTTTCTTCTTATTACAGGCAATCCTCCCACATATATTTTCAGGTTATCAAGGGTGTCGAGCTCTTTCGAAATATTTCCAGATAAAATATGACTTAATCCCGGTGCAACTCCACAATCATAAACAGCAATTGCATTGGTGTCTTTGCATTTTTCTACCAGTTCATCAGGGGATTCAGGAAAAAAAGAAATGTCAACAATTTTTTTTCCTGCATCTATTAATTGTGTCAAAATCTGAAAGCCAAGAGAGCCAGGTAAGGCATTGATAAAATAGGTGTGTTTTTTTAAAAGACTTTCAAAAAAGGTGGCATCTTTAATATCAGCATGAATTGTTTTGATGTTGAAAGGTTTTAATGCCTCAAGCCTGGTTTCATCCAGGTCAACCACTGAAATTGAGTGACCCTGCCCGGCCAGGTCTATAGCGATAGCTCTACCTACCAACCCTCCTCCAAGAACAATAACCTCAGTCATTAAGTTAAAAATTATTTTAACTCAAAACCGTTCCAGTAAACAATTTCATCCAGGGATTTTCTTTCATGGATATGACGATTTTCATCTTTACTATCGGCTGGATAACCTAGCGAGAGTATCGCCACAGGTTCGATATGGTCAGGGAGATTTAATGTTTTTCTCAACAACAACGGGTCGAAATTACAAATCCAGCAAGTAGCAAGCCCCAGATCTGTGGCCGCCAGAGTCATGTGGTCAGTGGCTATGGCAGCGTCAATATCACAATGGTCCTTGTTGTCGTGTTTTCTAACCCATGATTGATGATGGTCTCCGCAGATAATGATAGCCACAGGTGCTTCTGCAAACCAATCTCGTGGATAGGTTTTGTGAATTTCCCTTAATAAGCTTTGATTGTTAACAACAATAAAATACCACGGTTGACGATTGGCTGCGGAAGGAGCAACCCGTCCTGCTTCCAGTATTTCCAGAATGATATTTTTGGGAATTTCTTTTTTTTGGTAGTGCCTTGAAGAAAATCTTTTTCGCGCCAGTTCAATAAATTTCATAGATTGCCCTTTTTTAAGATGCAAAATAAAATGATTTTTTTAAAATATGAACAGGCAAAAGTTTAAGGTAATAATTGGGTTTGTATTACTTTCCGGATTATTTTTCAATGTAAATGCTTTTGCTCAGGCGGTTCATCAACAATCTTCTGAGCATTTTAATAAATTTATATTTTATTGGGATTCAGTGTTTTCACAGGGTGATGCGAAAGGCTCGGTATGGTCATTTTTGCTCAGTGATACATCCGGTAAAAGCCTTATAAATTTCAACGATCATGTTTTACTTGTGCCTGCATCCTGTTTTAAAATTATAACAACTGCTACAGCTCTGGAAATCATGAGCCCTGAATACCAGTATACTACAAAATTGTTGAGGACAGGTGAAATCAGGGAGGGACATTTAAAAGGAAATCTGCTCATCAAAGGCGGGGGAGACCCTTCACTGGGCTCATCCTATTTCAATTCTTTTCCCGAAGCATTTCTTGATTCATGGTTGAATGCAATTAAGCAGGCAGGTATAAAGGAAATAGATGGTGATGTTATCAGTATTTCCGATGTATTTCCATGGTATGCTACTCCGGGTTCCTGGCAATGGGAGGACCTGGGCTCATATTATGGGTCTGCTCCTTCAGGATTAAGTGTTTTTGACAATATTTTTAATCTGGAGCTGGAACCGTACTTTTTGAACGGACAAATGAAATGGAGAGTTCAAAATTTGGAACCTGAAATTCCCGGCTTACAATTTCATTATGATATTCAGCTTTCCCATCAAAAAACATATCTGGATGTTCTTGGAGCGCCTTATTCACCTGTTCGCTTAATACAGGGTCATGTTATGATAGACCAGAAGAAAGTAAAGCTGAAGGCTTCCATTCCAGACCCACCTTTTCTGCTTGCTCATTTATTAAGAAAAAAACTTATTGAAAATCAAATTAGAGTAAACGGTGTTGCCACTACAGACAGGTTGCTCAGCCTGCAAAATAAAAATATCGTAGAGGAAAATAGTGAAACCATAATAGACTGGAAATCAAAACCTTTAAAAGAGATTGTAAAAATTACAAATACGGAAAGTCAGAACCTTTATGCTGAACATATTCTGTTATCCATTCCCATGTATATGAAGCGAACAGTCTGCCGTGACACAGCTCTCGAACTGGTCCAAGATTTCTGGATGGAGAAAAAAATCTGGGAATTTGCCCCTGAAATTTATGATGGTAGCGGTTTATCGCGTAAAAACCTTGTAACAGTTCATCATCTGGTCAATGTTCTCGTTTATATGTTGCACTCTTCCTGTTCAAAGGAGTTTATTTCTTCCTTGCCAGTTTCCGGTCAGAATGGTACTTTAAAATATTACCTGAATCATCCGGATTTAAAAGGGGATATAGTGGCCAAAAGTGGTTCCATGACTCATGTAAAAAATTTTGCTGGCTACATCAGGTCGAAAAATGGTCATCAATATGTGTTTGCTTTTATGCTTAATAATTACTCGTGTGACTCCAGTAAATTGAAGCCTCTAATCAACCGCTTTTTTGTTCAGCTCATAAGTCTGCTTAATGACATGGAATGAATGCCCTAAAACAAATGGAAGGATGTTTACAAATAGCATAATTAGACCTGTCGCATTGGCGTGTTGTCATAAATTTATCATCTTTGAAGTCATTATTGGAGTATGAAGCGTAGAGCATTTCTGAGATTGACTTCCATTGTCATGGTAATTTTATTAACCGGATGGGTTAAAATGACAGAACTGTTTAAAATCAAGCTTTTTCCGGGAAAACTCCGCCTGCCTTTAAGCCAGCTGCGGGAAGGTGTTAATTTTTATGACGACTGTATAGTCATTAAAAAAGGGCAAGATATCCATGTTTTTTCCAGCCAGTGTACGCACCTTGGATGTCGCATAAACCATACAGATGGTGCTGATAAATTGATTTGTCCCTGTCATGGTTCAAGGTTCGATTTTGAGGGGCATCCCATTAAAGGACCTGCATTCAAACCACTACAAAAGCTCACTTATACAAAAGACGACAAGGGCAACATTGAGATTGAATTGATATGAAGATAATTCAGTTAATAAGGAACTTTATTAGTGATACTTATGGCCAGTTTGCTCTGGCAATGTTTCTTGTCTGTGTTTTGTCGGGTGTATTTCTGGCGATACCCTATGACCCTTCCAGAGCTTATGAAAGTGTCAGCTGGATGATGGTTTTTAATCCTTATGCACTGTTGTTCAGGAATATGCATTACTGGAGTGCTCAACTGTTTCTGATTTTTACCTTACTTCATTTCTGGGACCATTTTATAAAAAAACCTACCGACAAAGTAAAAAAGGCTGTCTGGTTCAGGTTAAGCCTGTCTCTGTTTATCACTTTTTTTGTCATGCTTTCTGGCTTTATCGTAAAAGGAGATGCCGATAGCCGCCAGGCATGGCAAATACTCAATACCTTATTGTCCTCGATACCTGGAATAGGTAGCTTTTTGGCGATAAGTCTTATGGGGAAAGCAGGTAATTATCAACTGCTTTATACTCATCATATAGCCACAGCAACCATCATTCTTGTTTTATTGATTTTTGAACATGCCCGTACTGTCTGGGGTAAACCGCGAACTTTTTTCTTATCCCTGGTTCTGATTCTTATTCTTTCTATGTTTATCAATGCGCCATTGCACGACAACAACAATCCAGTAATGAAAGGCCCCTGGTATTTTGTGGGCCTTCAGGAAATTCTTCATGCTTTGAAACATCCTGCCTGGATACTGGTCGTATTTGTGGTTTATTTTTTACTCATTTATTTTTTACCTCAATGGAAACAAACTTACCACCAATGGGGAAAACGCATTCTATGGATTAGCTTTATATTTTATGGAATTCTGACCATATCTGGTTTTTATTTCAGAGGTGAAAACTGGAGCAGGATATATCCCTGGCAAAAAAATTATCTATTGAAAGTTTACCTGCCTGAAATTTCCTTTCCTGTTTTCAATACATACAGGGAAAAAGCAGAAAATTACGAGCTTGTCAAAGAAAGGGTAGAAGGGTGCATGGTTTGTCATGAGAATGTGCAGGGATTTTCAGCCAGTCATAATCCGTTGCAAAATGGTTGTGTATCATGCCATTACGGAAATCCTTTCACACTAAATAAAAAATTAGCTCATAAAGGGATGTTTTCCATTCCCGGACAAATGGAAAATGCCGATTTAAGCTGTGGTAACAGTGGATGTCATGAAAACATAATTGAGAGGGTTAATCTGTCCTTAATGAACACCATGAGTGGTGTAGTAAGTGTTGATAAATGGGTTTTTAATGTGTATCACCATCCTGATTCCCTTTCTGATATAAAAAAAATAGCTTATGATAAAACCGATATGCATTTAAGAACTTTATGTGCTTCCTGTCATCTGGGAAAATCCAAAAATAAATTTGCACCCATTGACCAGAAATCCCGGGGAGGGGGTTGTCTTGCCTGCCATCTTAATTATTCAGATTCGGCTTTAAAGGAATTGATGATGTATCAAAAATCTGGTGTTTTGCCGGAATTACATCCTTCGGTGGATATCCATGTTACGGACGAACATTGTTTTGGTTGTCATAGCCGTTCAGGCAGGATATCATTAAGTTATGCAGGCTGGCATGAATCAGGTTTCAAAGAAAAAAACAAAGTTGCTGATGAAGATTCTTTAATGACTCTTAAAGATGGAAGAATACTTGTTTACCGGGGTGAGGATGTCCATCATCGTGCCGGTATGGAATGTATCGATTGCCACATTTCTTACGAACTAATGGGTGATGGAAAATCCCATGCTCATAAAGAAGATGCTTTAAAAATCGAGTGTCTTGACTGTCATCGAAAAAAATATCAGCAAGTCGGTCCGGAATCATTAAAGACTGAAGAAGCGTTAATTATGGGATTGCGAAATTATCCTTTCAAGCCCCAGAAGTTTGTCACTTCGGGAAAAAGCCAGTATGCCCTTACCAATACCCATCTGCGTAATGACAGTTTATTTGTTATTAGTAAAAATACCGGCAAAGTTTATTATTCTCCACCTGCTGCTGATGTTTGTGTTGGAAACAAATCACATCAACAAATGGCATGTACTTCCTGTCACACACAATGGTCAGCTCAATGTTTTGACTGCCACACCTCCTGGGAAAGAAACAAAAAAGGTTATGACCTTTTGACAAATCAAGTAGTAAAAGGAAAATGGGCGGAAAAGCATGGTAAATTTCAGAGTGGACAGCCTGTATTAGGTGTTTCCATAAGGGAAAATAACTACCGTATCATACCTGTAATGCCCGGAATGGTATTTACCTTTGATAATGGTGATAGTGTTACCTTCAAACGGCTATTTGCCCCGGCTTCACCGCATACGATAAGTAAAAAAATACCTGCCTGTCAGGATTGCCATTTCAAGCCTTTTACACTGGGCCTGGGAACGGGTAATTTTAAATACGAAAAAGATAAAAATATTTTGCGTTATGTACCCGCATCCCGATTACTTGAAGATGGATTGCCCTATGATGCATGGACAGCTTTTCTTTCGAATGAACAAAAGAATAAGGCCACACGTTTATGGCTCAGACCCTTTAATGCTGCTGAGCAGAGAAAAATCATTACAGTGGGCCTTTGTTTAGATTGTCATCAGGAGGATAAAAATTTTGAAAAATCTCTGCTCGAAAATTATGAAGTAATGAAAAAAAATATGAAACCTTTGTGTATTATTCCTGAATTTAAACCCTGATAAAATGGATGTTATCTTAATCATTATTGCCGTTATACTGATGGTTGTAGGGATTGCTGGTTGTGTGCTACCTGTTATTCCGGGACCTCCTATAAGTTTTATTTCCTTACTGGTTTTTTCATTTACATCTTTCCATCCACTAAGTACTCAGATTCTTGTAATTTCTGCCATTTTAGCGGTATTGGTTACGGTTATTGATTACATTGTACCCGTTTGGGGCACAAAGAAGTTCGGAGGTAGTAAAAAAGGGGTATGGGGAAGTACAATAGGATTGGTTATCGGATTGTTTGCCGGGCCTCTGGGTATTATTATAGGCCCTTTTCTGGGGGCTGTTCTGGGTGAAATGCTGGGAGGTAAAGAATTGAATTCTGCACTGAAAGCCGGTTTCGGAGCATTTATCGGGTTTTTAACCGGTGTGGTTATGAAACTGGGTGTTTCTTTATGGATGACATGGCATCTGGGCAAAGCTCTATACACTCACTTTGTTGTTTAGGGACAACGGATACCTATTATTTCGTTATTATTGAGAAGTGCCGTCAGAATCCCGTTATAATATCCTTCAAATTCTTCAATTTCAACACCTTTTAACTTTAGTGATGAAATTTTTTTTCCGCCCATTTTCCTTTTACTACTTGATTTGTCAAAAGGTCATAACC
>CAYNBC010000030.1:12057-13012 GCA_964395255.1 uncultured Sphingobacteriales bacterium
ATTCTGGTCTTCTCTGCAAAATAAAAACTAATACTGTCTGCAGGCGTGAGATATACTTTTTTACAGTCGGAAATTGTTTTTTTAGTCCAGATTAATTGACCTTTTATATCGTATATTCCCAGAGTTTCAGGCATGTAAAATAAAATAAATTTGTCGATACACCGGGGAGATACAGGATTTTTACAATCAGCGGCAGACATTAAATCTTTTACAAAGATTTCTTCACCATTCAATGGGCTAAGGCAAATTAGTTTGTTTTTATTAAGCAGGGCAAAAAGTTCGTTGTTAACATCCAGAGGTGATAATCCAAAAAGTGGTAAGCGGTGTTCCCATAAAATTTTCCTTTCATTTACATCAAAGCATATGGCTTTGTCGAAATTCGAAAAATAAAGCCGTTGATTATAGAGTACAGGCTCAACAATGCATTCCCATGGTTGCTGGAAATTCCACAAATCAAGGCCCGTCTTTTTATCAAGGCAATAAAGTCCTGTTGTACCTATAATGTACAGGAATTCATCATCCATAACAGGGGACTCAAATACTTTAAGAGGAAGCTCTTTTTTCCAGATGAGCTTACCGTTTTTCAGCGAAAAGCATTGAATTAAACCGTCTTTGCGGTTTGTAAAAAGTAAATTATTTTCAACCGAAAACCCTGTAAAAATTGTTTTTTCCGGTTCCAGGTGAAAAAGTTCTTTTCTGGATGAAACAGCATTTACCTGAATATAGTTTTTCCCTCCGGTTACAATATATTCTCCGCTCATTATTACTTTTGTAATCTCTATATTGTCAGGAATCGTAAAACGGAAAACAATATCCGGAAACTGAGCCTGAGTAGTTTTATTGAATGTTAAAAATAATAAACCCAGTGACAGGTAAAATATCAATTTCTTTTTACTGAAATATCTGTACTTCATAATTCAAGTTTATTTCAAAATTAGCATCATAACCTCAAATG
>CAYNBC010000031.1:0-3572 GCA_964395255.1 uncultured Sphingobacteriales bacterium
CACTTACTGATGTTGTTTTCTATTAATTTTTACTTTTACATTTATTTAATATTAATCTTTCAATTCTGTTTTAAACTTATTTCATCAAAAGCTTATTTCGATATTTAAAAGTATATCTCGTTTGAAAGGATTAATGTTTTCATATTAAGTAATTTATACTTATATTTGCAGCGTTGATGAGGGGACGGATTGTCCCCTTTTTTAATAAAATCGTGTAAAAATGTTGATAAAGCTATGAATAAAAACGAAATAAGCGAATCATTTGCAGGAATCAAGGAAGCCAAGAACATAGATCGCATCACGATGAGTAAAATTCTCGAAGAAGTATTCAGGGACCTATTAAGAAAAAAATATAATGATACTGAAAACATTGATATCATCATCAATCCCGATAAGGGAGATGTACAGATATGGAGAAACAGGGAAATTGTTGAAGATGGAAAAGTAGAAGATCCAAATAAGCAAATTTCATTAAGTGAAGCACGTAAAATAGAAGAGGATTTCGAAATTGGCGAAGAAGTTTCGGAAGAAATTAAACTTGAAAGTTTCGGGAGAAGAGCTATTCAACAGGCTAAAGTAAGTATTACAAATAAAATTCTTGAGCTGGAGCGTATTAAGATTAGACAAAAATACGAAGACAGAATAGATCAAATTGTTACTGGTGAGGTTTACAGAATATGGAAAAGCGAGGTTATGGTTCTGGATGACGAAGGAAATGAAATGATTTTGCCTAAAAAGTATCAAATACCTCGCGATTATTTCCAGAAAGGCGATCAAATTCGAGCAGTTGTTTATACAATTGAAAATAAAACCGGCAATCCAAGGATAATCCTGTCACGAACCAGTGAAGTTTTTCTGGAGAGACTGTTTGAACTGGAAGTCCCTGAAGTAGCTGACGGTCTGGTCATTATAAAGAAAGTAGTTCGAGAACCTGGTGAAAGAGCTAAAGTTGCCGTAACATCTGAAGACAGCCGTATTGACCCTGTTGGTGCCTGTGTGGGAATGAAAGGAAGCCGTATTCATGGAATTGTTCGTGAATTAAGAAATGAAAATATAGATGTTATCCACTATACAGATAATGTTCCTTTGTATATTTCCCGTGCTTTAAGTCCAGCTATCGTTTCCGATATAAAAGTAGATTATGAAAATAAGAGAGCATCTGTGTTTTTAAAACCGGACCAGGTTAGCCTTGCTGTGGGTAGGGATGGCGTAAATATCAAATTAGCAGCACGTCTAACAGGTTACGAAATAGATGTGTTCCGTGATATTGATGATGAAGACTATGATATTGAATTAGATGAATTTGTAGATGAAATCGAAGAATGGATGATTGACGAACTAAAAAATATTGGACTTGATACAGCCCGAGCCGTTCTCGAAACAGATAAAAAATATATTGTGGATAAAACGGAACTGGAAGAAGAGACGGTTGATTTTATTTATGAAATTTTAAAGAAGGAGTTTGAGTAAGAAAATACAGTAGTATGACAGTAGACAATAAACCTCAACGATTATCAAAGTTAGCCAAGGAACTTAATGTTGCTACTACAACCATTGTTGAATTTTTACATAAACAAGGTTTTGAAGTTGAGGAAAATCCGAACACCAAAATAGAACATGAACTTGTTTTACTTGTAGAAAAACAATTCAAAGCAGACAAAGAAGTAAAAGAGAAACTGGAGAAAATCAAACAAAAAGAGGAAGAAGAAAAAAGACTTCGGGAAGCTGATGTTGAAGAAGAAGTGTTTGAAGAGGAGTTGGAGGTTGAAGAGAATGAAATTAATGTCGAAAAAAAATCCGAAGAACATGCTGAATTAGCTGTAGAAGCTGAGGTTAAAGATGAAAGTGAAGTTAAACAGGAATTAGATGTTATTGAAGAAAAATCTGAAGAAACAGTAACTGAGAACGTTCCTGAAAATATAACAATCGAAGTTGAACAAGCTGCAACGGAAGAAACAACTGAAACACTGGATTCTACCAATGAACAAGCTGAAGCATCCAGAGAAGAGTCATTAGAAGAAGAGGAAAGCGAAGATATAGGTCTAAAAATCATAGATTATGTTGACCCTGAAACACTTGAGGTAAAAGGAAAAAAACCCAGAAAGAAAAAAACCGAACCTGAAGAAAAGATAGAAGAAAGCCAGCCTGCAAGCGATGATGAAAAAGGTAGTGATGTTATAGAAGAAGCTCCGGAAGAAAAGAAAGAAGAAATTGAAAAAATATCAGCATCCGATAGCGGTATTAAGCTCGAAGGGTTAAAAATAGTAGGTAAAATCGAAGTTGAGGATAAAAAGCCACCCAAAGAAAAACAGAAAAAAGGTAAAAAAGGTGGTGTAAGAGTAATTTCTTCGGATGAGCAGCACGAGGGCAAGAAAATTAAAACAAGAAAATTAAAGAAGAAAACAAAAAAAGCAGAAGATACCGATTGGCGTAAGAAAGAGAAAGGAAAAAAAGCTAAAAGGCCAGCTGTTGATCAGAAACAGGTTAAGAAAAATATCAGGGAAACACTCGGCTCCGCTCAAGCCCAAAAGCCTAAAAAATATAAAAAAGATAAAACCGCCAAGGGTAATGAAATAACAGTTGACGAAAAAGAACTGGAAGTTATTGAATTCATTACTGTTAAAGAGCTTGCCAGTTTAATGGATGTTGACCCTGTAGATATCATTTCCATCTGTTTTAATGTGGGCTATACGCTTACAATTAATCAAAGGCTGGATGCTGAAATCATTGAATTTGTGGCCAGTGAATTTGGGTATAAAGTCAAGTTCAAGGACGACATTATAGACGAAGAAGAATTAGAAGAACCTGATGTTCCTGAAAGAATGGTTGAGCGTGCGCCCGTTGTAACCATCATGGGTCATGTAGACCATGGAAAAACTTCACTTCTGGATTATATCCGTAAATCCCGGATTACCGAGAAAGAAGCAGGAGGTATAACCCAGCACCTGGGTGCATATGAAGTAGTGATGCCCGAATCAGGCAAAAAAATCGTATTCCTTGATACCCCTGGCCATGAGGCATTTACTGCTATGCGTGCCCGGGGAGCAAAAGTCACGGATATTGTTATTATCGTTGTTGCTGCTGATGATAGTGTCATGCCTCAGACCAAAGAAGCTATCAGCCATGCCCAGGCAGCCGGAGTTCCCATTATTTTTGCTATTAACAAAATTGACAAACCTGGCGCCAACCCCAACCGCATCAAACAACAACTTGCTGAAATGAATATTTTGGTAGAAGAGCTGGGAGGTGAATATCTATCTCAGGAAATTTCAGCCAAACAAGGAACTAATGTTGACAAATTACTGGAAAGTGTGCTGATGGTTGCCGAACTGCTTGAACTAAAAGCCGACCCTGAAAAAAAAGGTGTGGGTACTGTCCTTGAGTCAAAACTGGATAAAGGACGAGGCATTATTACCAATGTATTAATTCAAAAAGGAAAAGTTAAAGTAGGCGATCCGGTCCTTGCCGGTGCTTATCATGGAAAAGTAAAGTCATTAATTAACGAAAAGGGTGAAAAAGTTAAGGAAGTAGGTCCATCTACTCCTATTGAAATTCTTGGATTTGATGGAACA
>CAYNBC010000031.1:3582-12875 GCA_964395255.1 uncultured Sphingobacteriales bacterium
CCTAATGCAGGTGATAAATTTTATGTCGTAGAATCGGAAAGAAAAGCCAAAGAAATTGCACTCAAAAGACAGCAATTACTTCGTGAACAGGGAATGAGAGCTGTTAAACATATTACCCTTGAAGAGATTGGCCGGAGAATTAAGCTGGGTAATTTCAAAGAATTGAATGTCATCATAAAAGGTGATGTGGATGGTTCGGTTGAAGCTCTTGCAGATGAGTTCCTGAAGCTTTCCAATGAAGAAGTACAGGTTAATATCATCCACAAAGCTGTAGGAATGATAAATGAATCTGATGTGCTTTTGGCTGCTTCATCCGAAGCTATTATCATTGGATTCCAGGTAAGGCCTTCGTTGAATGCCCGTAAACTTGCCGAAAAAGAGCAGATTCAAATCCGCACATATTCTGTTATTTACGATGCTATTGACGAAATGAAGAGTGCTATTGAAGGAATGCTCAGTCCTACCGAGGAAGAAAAAATTGTTTGTACGGTTGAAGTTCGACAGGTATTCAAGATTTCCAAAGTTGGAATGGTAGCCGGTTGTTTTGTTCTGGACGGTAAAATTACCCGTAATACACAGGTTCGTGTACTCAGGGAAGGAGTTGTAATTTATACCGGTGAAATCGCCTCTCTGAAGAGATATAAAGATGATGTAAAAGAAGTTTCCGCAGGTTATGAATGTGGTATTGTCATTAAAAACTTCAATGATGTTAAAGTAGGTGATATCATTGAAGGTTTTGAAAAAGTTCAGATTAAAAGAACACTTTAAACATCCGGGAGACATTTTTTGTTGGAATAATATTATCTTTATAGCAAAAAATGCCGCACATAGATTTTCCTGTGAATCCCATCAGGGAATCACTTTATAATGCAAAAGAATTATATCAGGGATTTGACTATCATCGTCCCGAAACACTGACAGAAACATTGGATTTCAGGGCTTACAGGCATTTTGTACAGCACGGTGGAGCGTTTCCAGATTCTTATTTTACGGGGATGATGAGGTCATTGCATGACTTTTCCATTTGGAACTGCGTTCAGGACACCATGAACCAGAACAAACTTATCGGAATCATGGGAGGACACAAGATGGAAAGGTCCTCAAACGGTACATATGCAACCATTGCCCGCATTTCAAGGAAATTAACACAAAAAGGATATTTGATGTGCAGTGGAGGCGGCCCCGGTGCTATGGAAGCTACACATGTGGGTGCATATTTCTCTGTATATGAGGAGGAAATTTTTTCAAATGTTTTGAAAACGTTGGAAAAACATCCTCATACGCCTGCTTTAAAATTTCCTCTGGTTAAAGCTGACGGATCATATGAAATTAAAAATATTGAATTACTTGCAGACTACCTTGCACCGGCTTTTGAATTACTTGAAAAATATCCTGAAGGAGCCCGAAGCCTTTCAATCCCAACATGGTTATATGGTCACGAACCTTCGACACCCTTTGCCACACACATTGCGAAATATTACCAGAACAGCATCAGGGAAGACGGTCTTTTAACGGTAGCTAAATACGGTATTATTTATACAGAAGGTAAGGCTGGCACCATACAGGAAATATTTCAGGATGCCACCCAGAATTTTTATGAAACGGTGGATTTTTTCAGTCCCATGGTTTTTTTGAATGTAAAATACTGGACTCAAGATTATCCTGTTAAAACAGTTCTGGATAAATTGATGTCTCCTGAGCAGAACAAAAAATATCTTCTTTATTCGGATGATGAAGATGAAATCATAGCATTTCTGGAAAATTTCAAACCGGAACCTTCAATTCCTCTGGAAGAATAAATTTTAGTTAATTAACGGTAAAGAGGAATATTTATCCGAATACTCCAGCATCTGTCCGGCAAAACTAAAAGGATATTTAATTTTCACATCAATAATTTCATCGCCACGATAAACAGGAATATATTCAGGGTTGATAAATCCGCCATAAGGAGCAATATGTAAGCGGGCAAATCTTTCCAGGACTTCTTTGTGAAGTTGTGGGTCTACTTTGACACCGTATGTTTCAACCAGATTCATAGCTGCCTGATAATCACCTGTTGAGCGGATATGTTGTACAAGGCGGAGCAGCTCTCCAAAAAGGGCGCGTAGTTTTTCATAATCCTGGATAACAAAATAGGTTTTTCCGTCTTTAACTTTTTTGACTATGACGCTATCATTTTTGCCTTTTTCATAAACCCATCGAGCAATGAGCTGCCTGTTTCGCATATGGGCTTCTTCCAGATTTTTACCGGGTTCAATTCTTTTTAACTGAAGCATCAGTCCATTTCTGATATAGGCATTGTATTCGGCCCTGGCGGCATCCAGGTTGGGCAGAAGGCCCAGCTCAACCATTTTAGGGTCCATAATGTAATAAAGTGCAAAAAGGTCAGCTCTGGCCTCTTCAATAGTACTACCGTAATTTTTTAGGGCATCATCATGAACACCGGGTGCCAGCTGTCCAGATGCATGACCCAGACATTCGTGCAGGTCGGTATGAATGTTACTGGCCAGATAACCATATTTTTTGGCCAGTTCAACTTCTTCATCAGAATAGGCAAATTCTTCGATAAGGCCATCATTTTCAGAAGCCTTAAAATAAGCATAAGTGATGTTGTCGATGGTAACGGATTTTGAGCCATATTCTTTTCGAATCCAGTTGGCATTGGGGAGATTGATTCCTATGGGAGTAGATGGATAGCAATCTCCTGAAAGAATCGCTGCGTTGATGACCTTGGCACTGACTCCTTTTACATTTTTCTTTTTAAATTCATCTTCAATGGGAGAATTATCTTCAAACCATTGAGCATTCTGGCTTAATATTTCAGACCTATGCGAAGCTTCATAATTTTTAATATTCACCATCGCCTCCCAGCTTCCTTTCAAATCCAGAGGATCTCCGTAAGTTTCGATAAAGCCATTGATAAAATCAACACGCGGCTTCAGGTCCTGTACCCAGAGAATATTGTATTCATCAAATTTTTTTAAATCACCTGTTTTATAATATTCAATCAGTTTCAGAATGCTTTGTTTTTGAAGCTCTGTTTCAGCCACTTCTGATGCTTTTTCTAGCCAGTAAATTATTTTTTCTATTGACCGGGAATACATTCCACCCAGACGATAGACTTTTTCAAGGATTTTACCATTTTCACGGGTTAGCTTGGAGTTGAGGCCAAAGCTTACAGGATGTTTATCTGTCGAATCTTTTAATGAATTGTAATAATCGAGAGCTTCTTGTTCGGTTACATATTCATAAAAGTTGGTAGCTGAAGTTTTTATTTTATCTTCATCCGGGGAAAGATTAACCCGTTTGGGAGCTATTTCAGGGTTAAAAACTATATCTGTAATCAGGTTTTTAAATTCGGAATATGAAAAACCAGGAATTTCGGGAAAACCATTTTTATCGGAATTATCAAGCAGTTTTTGAAAATAATCCATGGGAATAGCAGGGAAAATTTTATCTGTGCTATAGTGGTGGTGAATGCCCTTACTAAACCAGACTCTTTTGAGGTAAACAACAAAATTTTTCCAGTTTTCATCGTCTCTGTTTGTTTTACAGGTCCGGTAAATATTTTCAAGAGTTCTCTTAACAAGAAGATTGTACTTATAATTTTGATCCCATGTTATTTCATCGCCCCACAATGCGGCCTGACTGAGGTAATAAATCAATTTTTTTTGTTGCAGTGTCAGGGTATCAAAACCGGGGACCTGATACCTCATTATTTTTAAATCGGCAAATTGCTCAACAAGATATGTAAATGTATCTGTTTTGTTTTCTGATTGTACTGAATTTTTCATTGTTTTATTTTTACAGCCTGAAAACAGGATGATAGTCATGAGAGATAGTAATATGAAATGTTTCATTATGTTATTTTTTATGTTTTTTCGACCAGGAATCCTTTAATGTTACTGTACGGTTAAAAACCGGTAATTCGGGAGAAGAATCATAATCTACACAAAAGTAGCCCAGCCTCATGAATTGAAACTTGTCAAGAGGCCTGGCGTCTTTTAACTGTGGTTCTACCTTGGCTTTGATAACCTTTAGAGAATCAGGATTTAAGTAGTCAAGAAAGCTTTTGTTCTCTTCTGTGTTTTCGGGTTCTTCAACGACAAATAAACGGTCATAAAGTCTAACTTCTGCATCTATGGCTTCATGAACACTTAACCAGTGTATGGTTCCTTTTACTTTTTTGGTAGAGCCTGATCCGCTACGAGTGTCAGGGTCATAGGTGCAATAAATTTCTGTTACTTCGTTGTTTTCATCGCATTTGTAGTCGATGCATTTAACAATATAGGCACCTTTTAACCTGACCTCTTTACCGGGAGCCAAACGGAAGTATTTGGGCGGAGGATCAATCATAAAGTCCTCTTTTTCAATCCATATTTCTTTACCGAAAAGGACTGTTCTGGTACCCATGGATGGGTCTTCCGGGTTATTGATGATTTCGATTTTTTCAAAATGATTTTCAGGCCAGTTGGTAATAATCAGCTTAACAGGGTTTAATACAGCAAAAACACGAGGCGCTTTTTTATTTAAATCTTCTCTAACAGCGTGTTCAAGAAGTGCAACATCAATCAGGTTGTCTCTTTTGGCAACCCCCACTTTATCAGCAAAATTGCGGATGGATTCGGGTGTATAACCTCTTCTTCTTAAGCCGGAAATCGTAGGCATTCGGGGATCATCCCAGCCATTTACATGTTTTTCTTTAACCAGTTGTAAAAGCTTTCTCTTGCTCATAACGGTATAAGAAAGATTGAGTCTTGCAAACTCAATCTGGCGGGGCCGGTAACTTCCTTCCACAATCTGGTCCAGAAACCAGTCATAAAGAGGCCGGTGAACCTCAAACTCCAGCGTACATAAAGAATGGGTGATTCCTTCAATGTAATCTGATTGACCATGGGCAAAATCATACATGGGATATATACACCATTTTTTCCCGGTTCTATGATGTTCGGCATGTTTTATCCGGTACATGGCCGGATCCCGCATATGCATATTGGGAGAAGACATGTCAATTTTGGCTCTCAAAACTTTCTCACCTTCCTTGAACTCACCGTTTTTCATTCTGTAGAACAAATCCAGATTTTCTTCCACACTCCGGTTGCGGTAGGGGCTTTCTTTACCAGGTTGTGTGGGTGTGCCCCGTGTGCTGGCTATTTCTTCGGGGCTCTGATCATCAACATAGGCCTTACCTTTTTTTATCAGCATGACAGCCCATTCAAAAAGCTGGTCAAAATAATCGGATGCATATCTGGGTTCTCCATCCCATTGAAATCCCAGCCATTGAATATCTTCAATAATAGATTTAACATATTCGGCTTCTTCTTTTTCAGGATTGGTGTCATCAAAGCGCAAATTACATTTGCCATTGTATTTTTCGGCAATGCCAAAATTCAGGCAAATGCTTTTGGCGTGTCCAATATGAAGATAACCATTGGGTTCGGGTGGAAACCTTGTAATGATTTGTTTATGTTTTCCTGAATTTAAATCTTCTTCAATAATTTCTTCAATAAAATTTCGGGCTTTTTTTTCTGTCATAGATTGGTTTATTTTTGATGCTGGAATTTGCGGTGCAAAGTAAAGAAAATTGATTTACACCCGGATAACAACAAAATAATAATTAAGCTGAATAAGTGATTTTTAATAACTTTGTTTTGCTGCTATATTGCAGTTAAATCCTGATAAAATGAAATATGGCCTGTATTCGAATTACCAAAGAATTCCGTTTTGAGACATCACATATGCTTTACAATTACGATGGTCTGTGCAAACACATTCACGGGCATTCATACCGACTACAGGTAACTGTTTCTGGTCAGGTTATCCATGATAAAAACCATCCCAAAAATGGAATGGTCATGGATTTTGGCGAGCTTAAAGAAATTGTTAATAAACATGTGGTAAATCGTTTTGACCACTCCTTGCTTGTAGCTGATTATGTTCCTGAAAAACTAAAGTCAGACCTGAAAAGTGTAAGCGAAAGAATAATCTTTACCCCTTATCAGCCAACCAGTGAAAACATGGTTAATGATATTGCCCGAATTATCAGCCATTATTTACCCGGAAATGTACAATTGGTTTGTGTTCGCCTGTTTGAAACAGCTACTTCTTTTGCCGAGTGGTGTTCTTCGGACAACAAAAATTCATGTAATGAAAATTAAGTACAAGTGCAAAGTGTGTGGATATGAATACAATCCGGATGAAGGTGACCCGGCATCCGGTATACCCGCAGGTACCCCTTTTGAAGATTTACCGGATGACTGGAAGTGTCCTTTATGTACCGCTGGAAAAGATGATTTCGAAGAAAGTGAATATTTTTAATTGAAAACTATGGCAGATTTATCAACAACTTATCTGGGTTTAAAATTAAAATCCCCATTAATTGTAGGTTCATCGGGATTAACAAGTCATGTTAAAGCAATCATCGAGCACGAAAAAAATGGAGCCGGTGCGGTTGTTTTAAAATCCCTCTTTGAAGAGCAGATTAAGCTTGAAGCGGAAAAAGTGCTGCACATCAAATCTGCTCATAATTTGTATGCAGAGGCCCAGGATTATATCATGAACTACACGCGTTCGCAAAATGTTGACTCCTATTTAAAACTCATTGAAGAGGCTAAAAAAGCCGTAAAAATACCTGTCATTGCCAGCATAAATTGCGTATCAGCCGATGAATGGCCAGCCTTTGCCCGCAAAATTGAAGAAGCCGGTGCCGATGCTCTGGAATTGAATGTTTTTATTCTACCATCCGATTTCACCCGCGACAGTGAGGACAATGAAAGAGTTTATTTCAGGGTAATAGACAATGTCAAAAAAAATGTTTCTCTTCCTGTAGCTCTGAAAGTGAGTTATTATTTTACCAACCTGGCCCGGTTTATTCAGCGATTATCATTTACAGGTATTCAGGGACTGGTACTTTTCAACCGTTTCTTCTCACCGGATATTGACCTGAAACACAGAAAAATTATTCCGGCAAATGTGTTCAGCAGTCCACAGGAAATTAGCATTCCTTTAAGATGGATATCTATTCTGGCCAAAAGGGTTAAATGTGATTTAGCTGCTTCAACAGGTGTTCATTCAGCTGAAGCAGCTGTCAAATTACTTCTGGCCGGAGCTCAGTCTGTGCAGGTCGTGTCTGCGCTGTATCTTAAAGGTAACGAATTCCTGAAAACATTAACCAAAGGCCTGATGGATTGGATGGATGCAAATGGATACCGGAAAATTGAAGATTTCAGAGGCCAGATGTGCCAGGAAAACTCAGAAGACCCTGCAGCTTATGAAAGGGTGCAGTTTATGAAACATTTTTCAGGTATTGAATAAATTACATTTTCTTTTGTATAAAAGTACGGGCTTTCCTAACAATTATTTCGATTAGTTTTGAAGCATAAAGCAAGCAGGTGAACGAAATTAAAAAACTTGCTGGTCAGACAGTTATTTACGGAATAAGTTCCATTGGTGGCAGAATCCTTGGCTTTTTGCTCGTTCCTCTCTATGTCCGGTTATTTAATCCGGCTGAATTTTCCGTTTATGTTGAGCTTTTTGCTTATATGACCTTTTTAAATATCATTTACACTTATGGAATGGAAACAGCTTTTTTCCGTTATGCCAGCCGTACGGATGATTTAAAAAAAGTTTTCAGTACTGCCTTTTACTCTATACTTTCTACTACTTTATTGTTTACTTTTCTATTTCTGATTTTTCTTCCGAATATTGCTCGTGGTTTAGGTTATCAGGGGCATGAGCGTTACATTCTATGGCTGGTTTTTATTCTTGCCCTGGATACGCTTGCTGTTATTCCTTTTGCTTCTTTGAGGCAGCAGGAAAGGCCTGTCAAATTTGCTGTAATAAAAATTATCAATATTCTGGTCAATATTGGGCTGAATATATTTTTTCTTATCCTGTGTCCTTATTTACTGGCACAGACCGAAAGCAGTCTTTTGGTTCATGTGATAAAAGGTATTTACAATCCGGAAATTGGCATTGAATATATTTTTATATCCAATCTACTGTCCAGTGCTCTTACCCTGCTTTTGTTGAGTTATGAATTCAGGTGGCTGGCTTTTAAGTGGGACAAAGGCCTTTGGCGACAAATGATAAAATATGCCATGCCACTTCTGGTTGTGGGGCTGGCTGGTATGTTCAACGATTCTTTTGATAGAATCATTTTGAAGCATTTATTGCCTTTTGATGCCATAAAAAACAAAGAATTGTTAGGTATCTATGGAGCCAATGTAAAGCTTGCCGCTATTATGATGCTGAGTATTCAGGCGTTTAAATATGCTGCCGAGCCTTTCTTTTTTGGACAGGCAAAAAAGGTTAATCCGGAAAAAATATATGCCCGGGTAATGAAATATTTTATTATTACGGGTTTACTCGTATTTCTGGTTGTTTCGGTTTACATCAATTTGTTCGGCTTTGTTTTCTATGGCCGCAAGGGGATGGCTTATTCAGGGGGGTTAAATGTTGTTCCCATCTTGCTGATGGCCGGATTGATGCTTGGGGTTTATTACAATTTATCCATCTGGTATAAATTGCAAGATAAAACTTATTTCGGTGCTTTAATCAGCCTATTAGGCGCTGTTGTTACCCTGCTTTTTAATGTCCTTTTGATTCCTGCATGGGGCTATATGGCATCCGCCTGGGGAAAGCTGAGCTGTTATGCTTTGATGGTTGTGGTTTCTTATGGTTTGAGTAGAAAATTTTATCCTGTTCAATATCCTGTAAAACGCATTTTTCTTTACTTTTTGACTGCCGTTGCTTTGATTTTTTTGAAGTATCAATTTTTTAATAACAACATGAATCCGTTTTCGGAATTTTTTATAGGCACCTTAATTCTGCTTATTTTTGCAGTTTTGGTCTTTGTTCTTGAGAAAGAGGAATTAAAAAAATTGTTTCATTAATTCATGTTCCGGGAACGGGTTAAAAGATATCGTCTGGTATATGCCATAACGGTTCATCCTTATCTGGGTAATATGATTGAGGCTTTTAAAGTTATGCTGAATGATGATGATTCATTCAGTATGACCTATACAAGGCTTAATCCCCAGAACATCAATGAGTATGAAGTTGAAATGGATGAATTTCATAAAGAACTCATTCAGTGGATAGACAAATACTCCGAAAATGCCATTGTTGAAAAATTTTCCAGAAAAAGCAGGTACTTTAACGATTTTGTGGATGAGGAATGGAGTGAATCCCTGTTCAAGACGAAAATTTACCCGTACATTCAAAAATACATGGCCAGGATACTTTCCATGATGTGGGAAAAAGATATCCCTCTTTATTACAAAGGAGAAAAA
>CAYNBC010000032.1:0-12803 GCA_964395255.1 uncultured Sphingobacteriales bacterium
CAACAAAATTTATTTGAAGAGTAATCCCTGGATAAAGATTTGATATTTTCGTTATTTGACAATTTGAAAATCTGCAACCCTCATTGCAAAGGCAAAAATTTAACCTTCAATTCATTACTTTTTTATTCTGGAATTTTTCTTTACCTCTTCAATGAGTAAAGATTGTGATTTGCCGGAATCAGAAATATAAATAAAATGCCCGCCACCCATAAGGGCTGCTCTTTTCATAGTATTCAATGCTTTTTTATTTTGCCCGAAGCCAATAACCGAAAGTTTGATACCTTTTCTCGCATATTTAACAACGAGCCTCATCAAATCAAATTCAGAATAATCGGGGCTGTTAAATTCACCATCTGTGGCAATAAAAACCTGATTGTTTCCATCGGGTTTGTAATTTTCAAGGGCTATATGATATGCCTTTTCCAGACCTTTTATCCCGTATGTCAAACCTTCGGGGTTGATGCTTTTAATCAACAATTTTAAACTGTCTTTCCGGTTTACCGGAAGGGATGAAAAAACAAGATGGGACTCAGTGCTATAAGTTATTAATGAAATCAAATCAATTTCTCTTAAAACATCAATCAGATTGGCCATGGCTGTTTTCAGCATATCTATTTTATGTCCTTTGGCCATGGATGATGAAACATCTACCAGAAATACAAGATTGTTGGAAGAATAATCAAGGCGTGATAATTCAAGCGATGGTGCTTCTGATGTTATATCCGGTAAGTTTTTGATTTCAGCTTTTTCGGTTTTCTGCATGTTCACTTTCCGGTTGTTTCTCTCCAGACTATCAACAGATTTAGCTAAATCGGGTTGATAATCTTTTTCAAGCTGTATATGAAATTCTTTATGTTCCGAAGTAATATATAATTGTGAAATAAATGGTTTAAAGCCATTCGCCTGAACGCTAAGAATGTATTTACCCGTATCCAGAAGAAATTCTGCTTGACCGCGAGCATCGGTCAGGGCTGTAAAAAGGCTGTCTTTAGAGGGAGAGTAAAGGTTTATAGTTTCGCCCTGTACCCTGTCCTTATCTAAGCCTGCTAAAACCACCTTTACTGGAATCATAATTTTTTCCTGTGATTTTGTCTCTAAGGGTTGGAGTTCGAATTTCAGACCCATAACATCATCATTGAATGCCTTGCTAAGTTCCAGTGGTTTATATCCTTCAGCTGTAATGCTCAGATGGTAAAATCCGGAAGGCAAATATTGCTTGAACTTACCATCTGCAAAAGTCCTGTATCGGATTTGCCTTTTTGTTTTTTCACCCTGAAACGAAATAGTAGCTCGATTTAAGGGTTCACCTGATTGCCTGTCAAGGATAATTCCAGCCAGTGAAATATACTTTTTCTTCACTTTTGTTTGATGTATTTGGGTAGGTGTTGTTTCTTTTTCAGCCCAATTTTCCTGTGGTATAAGGTATATTTCAATAGGAGAAGACTTCGTATCCAGAAACAGGTTTGAATCTAAAACTTCATATCCTTCAGCCATGACTTTCAGACCATAATTACCTGAATACAACCACTTGCTGAATTTCCCATCTTTCATGGTTTTATAATAAAATCTAACCCGTGGATTTGAAAAAACAACACTGGCTCTGTTTATGGGGTTTCCTGTTTTTCTGTCCAGTACAATTCCTTCAAGATTAAATAAAACAGATTTTTCTTCCTCTGGTTTTGCCGGTTTTATTTCTTCTTCATTTTTACCAGTTTTTGCTTTTTCTGTAACACCGGCAACATTTTCTTCTTCTTCCATGGGGATGAGTGGTATTACCAGCTTATTCTGATTTTTATTGAGGTAATAATTTTCTTCAAATTTTTGATAGCCTGGAGCTTCGACCATGACAGTATATAAACCTGCCCTGATTTTTTTTGCAGCATGTCCTGAGCCTGAAGTTTTGAATGATATTTTGCTGGATCGATTGTAAGGAACAAGGGTAACAGAAGCCTTAGGTACAGGCTCATGGTTGATAGCAGATACAGTGCTGATTTCAACTTCAAAGTCAAGAACGGTAACATTTTCGGAGGCCAAAGCCGAAGGGCATTCCAGAAATGAATTCACCTGCCCGTGGATGCGCAGGTTAATTGTCTTGTCTGATAGATTGGTCAGTATTTTTATGGTTTCGTCAAAACGACCCAGCTTTTCAGGTTCAAAGTAAATATAAAGTACAGCTTTATTTCCCGGTTGAATAAATGTTCGAGGGTATTTGATGTGTATATTGGAATTTTTATAAACATTCAGGATAGCCATGGGCTCGTTACTCATGTTCTGCAGCTCAAATATAGCGGGGTTGTTGCTCCAATCCTGCAAAACACCAAAGTCATATTCTTTCTTATCGGGTAAAACCTGAGCGCTTATGTAGCCTATTAATAACCCAAAAACTATAAAAAAAGCTGTTTGTTTAATAAAATGTGCCATATGTAAAAAACGAATATTTTCATTTTCTGTTTCGCAGGGTAAAAATCTCTTCTACCGCATGAGGTCTTTCGTCTTCCCGCCATCGAAATCCTTCCAGCCTGTACTGGTCTCTGGCTTTAATACCCGGAGGGTCAACCACGCCTGATGGTTCTGTGATAAAATTGATTTTAAACACTTTTTTATCCTTCAACACAATTTGTATAAAACTGCTTTCAATCTGGCTTATACCCGTAATCAATCCCTGGTCATCCTCCAGAAAATAAATGCTTTTAGCATTGGCATTAACATCGATGGATTCGAGCTTTCCGTCTTTGAAGTAACCCTTCATGGTCAGACCTGAAACCTGATTAAATCCGCCTATCGCATTTTTTTCAATCATCAAGCACTCTTTTTTTAAATCCATCCCGGAAAGCTTTTCATCATCGAGTTGAAAGCGAATATTTTTAGCTGTAATCTGTGAAGCTTTATTCCAGATTACTGGTTGACCGTATAAAGAAATGCTTGAATCCGACTCCGAATAAACCAGAGAATCGCATTTCATCTGCATTTCTGATGAATAAACAAGTACATTCTGGTATGCCAGGAAATCATTCTTATCATCAAGGGTATCGTGCAGTATTTTAAGCGTATCCGAACTTAGATACAGGGTGTCATCTTTCATATAATAAACAAACAAAACACTGTCGGTAACATAACTGTAATTGAGGTTTTCAAAATGCTCTGCAAGATGACCATGAATTTCGATATTTTTTTCTTTCACCTTAAGCAAAACATCTTGACGGGCTCTGGCATAGCGGGTTTCATTTTCATAATAAAGCCAATTACCTGCAATAAAATATTTTCGTGTGTCGAGATGGGCGCTTTCCTTAAAAAGGGATTTTCTGCCACGGGTATCATACCACCCCGACTCGGTATAAATAAATTCATTATCTTTTCCCCGGATTATAGTAGGACTCTTGAAATAAGCCGTCTTCAATTTCAGATTATACTGAAGTGTATCGCATTCCAATGTAAAATCAGGATTGGTTAATTTTACTTTTTTCTTAAAAAACAGCTCCCTTATTTCACCGAGATAATAACCTGTTTGACTGGTCAGTGTGTTGGATGTATCTACAATGGTAGCCCCGCGGTCGTACCAGGCTTTGTTTTTGTCAATCTGATAATGAAGACGCCCGGTCTTTAAGGTCATATACCTGTCCTGAAAAACAACATTACCTGTAATCAAAGCATGTTTATCGTTTCCATCGTAGATAAGTTCGTTTCCTTTCAGGGTTAAACTGTCTCCTTTGACAATTTTAATATGTCCATAAGCTTTAAAATAGTTTAAAGAGCTGTACCAATCGGCACTATCGCAATACATAAGATAACCTTCATGTTTCAGGATAACATGTCCCAGAAGCTTTTGAAATTTATCCCTTTTGTTGATACCACTCATTTCATCAGCCTGAACGATTTCAATTTTCCGGACAGGCTGTGCCTGATTGGCACCTATTCCCAGAAATACCGGAAAAAGGATGAACAAGGTGTATTTTAAAAATGTCTTCATTCCTGTAAAACAATACAAAAATAAGGCTAAAGAGGAATGACTTCAGCCAGAGGATTGAAGGCATATCTTCTTCTGGTTTTACTATCCAGACACAAATAGCGGGTTCTCATCTTGCGTACCTTGATAAATGTGCGTTGTCCGTTGTATAAAAACTTTGCACCATCAGGTAAATCTTCAAGATAGATGTGTCCGCTTTCAAGACGGTCAAACTCAGCCAGTTTTTTACTTAATTCAGGATGCCTCAGGATTGTTGAATACGGATTTTTCAGATAATCTTCAAGAGGTGATATCAGGCTCTCCGGAAAAATGTCCATTTGAATAAAAGGTTTCATCAAATCCGAAAAAAGTTTTTTCCACTCGTCACCATGTGGCTTAACTTTTTTCCTGAATTTGTTCCAGATTTTTAAATGGGCAATTTCATGAACTAGTGTTATCAGAAACTGATAGGAATTGGGATGCGCACCAATGGTAATCAATGCTTTTTTATTTTTTACAGCCGGACGAAACATGCCGTATCGACTTTTTCGAGGGCGGGTAACCCGGATAATCAATGTTTCCCCTTCAAGATAATCCTGAATCAAAGGCAGGCTGCCTTCCGGTAAATAGCTTTCCAGATTTTTCAGGTTCATTACCCGGATTTTTTAATGGTGCTTAAAACTTCACTGGCACTCAATGTTTTTTGTTCCCCGGAATGCATGTTTTTGAGCCCGTACATACCCTGTTTTAACTCATCCTCACCTATGATAACCACCCAGGGAATATTCAATTTATCAGCATAAGCAAATTGTTTTTTCATTTTATGAGGGTGAGGATATATCTCGGTAGATATACCATTTTGTCTTAGCCAGCTTGCAAACCTGAACGCTTCATGCAGGGTGTTTTCTCCAAAATGAGCCAATAAAACCTGTGTCTGTATGTTCAGATTTTCAGGGAATAAAGATTGCGATTCCAGAATGTCGTAAATCCTGTCGGCACCAAAGGAAATACCCACACCGGAAACACCCTCCAGACCAAACAAACCCGTCAGATTGTCATAGCGCCCACCTCCGCAAATGCTTCCCATTTTTATACCTTCGGCCACCACCTCGATTATAATGCCGGTATAATAATTCAGTCCCCGGGCCAATGTGAGGTCAAAACGAAACAGCTTCTCTTCATTTCCTTTAAGGTTCATTAGATATTCAACATCTGACAATCCTTCTTTTCCGGTTGCCGAATCTTTAAAAATTTCATTCAAATTTTTTAATTTCTCATAATCGGACAGAGAATTCCAGTCAATAATTTCACGGAGCCTTTGAATAGCTTTATCGGGAATCTGTCGTTTTTTCAATTCATCCTCAACACCATCCCATCCGGCTTTATCCAGTTTGTCGAGAGAAATGGTCATATCCATAAATTGGGAAGTAATATCCAGCACCTCAGCCAGTCCCTGTAAAACTTTTCGATGATTAATGCGAGTGATAACAGGTATCCGAAGGCTTTGAAACACATCCCGGATAATAAATAAAAGGTCCATTTCACAAAGCAGAGAATCTGAACCGATAATATCGGCATCACACTGATAAAATTCCCGGTAGCGGCCTTTCTGAGGCCGGTCAGCACGCCATACTGGCTGGATCTGATACCTGCGGAAAGGAAATGTTATGTTATGTCGGTTCATGACAACATAGCGGGCAAAAGGTACCGTCAAATCATACCTGAGCCCCTTTTCTGATATGGCACTGGCAAAAAGTGTTGAATCTTTTGATTGAATAATATCATTATCCACTCGTGATAAAAAGTCGCCATTATTCAATATCCTGAATATCAAACGGTCTCCTTCTTCTCCGTACTTTCCCAGCAAAGTGGAAAGATTTTCCATGGCAGGTGTTTCTATGGGCATAAATCCATACAAACGATAAATATTTTCTATCGTTCTGAAAATATATTTACGCTTATTGACCTGTTCTGGCGAAAAATCACGTGTTCCTTTCGGTATTGTTGGTTTAATCATGATTTTCTTTTTCAAAACTCTGCAAAATTAGATGATTTCCATTGATTGGACGGCTTGTGCTTTAATAATCATATTTTTCTACTCATTTTTAGAATCTGACAAACAAATGAACGAATTTTGCACACAATCAAAAACTCATTAAAGAAAAATGACAAAGAAAAAACATAAAAGAAAAAATAAAACCCAAAAATCCCTTAGCAAAAGCCAGATTCAAAAAGGTATTCTTGAGATACTGCATAAAAGCCGGAAAAAAAGTTACAATATAAGACAACTTGCTTACCAGCTGGGCATGGTGCAGAAAAAAGAACGTAACAGATTGGAGAAAATATTGCTTGAAATGGTTGCAGATGGTTTAATCATCGAACAGCAACCCTGGAAATATCGCATGAAATTAGCCGAAAGAGAATGCATATCGGGAATCATTGAAATAACCCGTTTCGGATATGCTTTTGTTCAATGCAATGAAAGTGGAGAAGAAATATTTATTCCTCCCGGCAAAACCGGTAGTGCATTCAGTGGTGATACCGTAAAAGTAAAAATCAGTCAGGATGCCCGAAAAAAGAAAGCTGTGGGCGAAGTCACGGAAGTAATTCATCGTCAGAGAACCACTTTTGTAGGCAGACTTGAACTGGGCCCGCGCCATGCTTTTGTAATTCCTGACGGGCAGAATGTACACACTGATTTTTACATTCCCCGCTCACGACTGAATAACGCTCAAGATGGAGACAAGGTAATTGTTAAACTGACAGATTGGCCCAAAGGTAGTAAAAATCCTTTCGGACACATTATCAAAGTCCTTGGACCTGGCGGTGACCATGAAACCGAAATCCATGCTATTCTCGAAGAATTTGGATTACCTTATCAATTTCCGGAAGGAATACTGCTAGAAGCTGATAGGATTTCTGATAAAATAACACCTCAGGAAATCAAAAAAAGAAAAGATTTCAGAGATGTTTTAACTTTTACTATTGACCCGGAAGATGCCAAAGACTTTGACGATGCCCTGTCGTTCAGAAAACTGGACAACAACCATTACGAAGTGGGTATCCATATAGCAGATGTAACCCATTATCTTAAAGAAGGAAGCGACCTTGACAAAGAAGCCATCAAACGGGCTACTTCAGTATATCTGGTCGATAGGGTTGTACCCATGTTGCCGGAAAAATTATCCAATGAACTTTGCTCTTTACGCCCGGATGAAGATAAACTGTGCTTTTCAGCTGTATTTGAACTGAACAAGAATGCAGAGGTGATATCCGAATGGTTCGGAAAAACCATTATCCACTCCAATAAAAGATTTACTTATGAAGAGGTTCAAGAAATTATCGAATCAGGTAAAGGCCTTTATGCTGAAGAAATCGCTATCCTGAACCAGCTGGCGTGCAAACTGAGGGAAAAACGTTTTGCCAATGGTTCTTTTTCGTTTGAAACAGAAGAAGTTAAATTTCATCTTGACGAAAAAGGTGTTCCTTTAGGAGTATTTACCAAAATCAGAAAAGAAGCTCACATGCTTATTGAGGACTTTATGTTGCTGGCTAATAGAAAAGTAGCCGAGTTGATGAGCAAATACCAGTCGAAATATCCTTTTGTATTCCGTGTACATGCCCGCCCTAATGAAGAAAAACTTAACGATTTCAGAAGGATTGCCTCTCAATTCGGTTATCATATTGACATCAGCTCCGACAGAGCATTGGCTTTATCTTTAAATAAATTGCTTGAGGATATAGAAGGAAAACCCGAACAGAATTTCCTCGAATCCCTGGCCATTCGCTCCATGAGCAAAGCCAAATACACAACCGATAACATCGGACATTATGGATTGGCCTTTGAAAATTACACCCATTTTACTTCACCTATCCGGAGATACCCCGATGTGATGGTGCATCGGATTTTAAATCTTTACTTACACCAAAAACCTCCTGTCCTTGACAAAGCACAGCTTGAAGCAAAATGTAATCATTGTTCCCTGCGAGAAATCAATGCAGAAATGGCTGAAAGAGCCTCGGTGAAATTTAAACAGGTAGAGTATCTTTCTGATAAAGTCGGTGAAATTTTTGAAGGTATGATTAGCGGAATAAACGACAGTGGCTTTTATGTCGAATTGACCGAAAACAAATGCGAAGGATTTGTACCTTTTAGCTCATTAACAGACGACTTTTACATTGTTGACCGTGAAAATTATCAGGCCAAAGGGTACAACACCCAAAAATTATTCAAATTGGGCCAGATGGTAAAGGTAAAAGTGGAAGAAGCGGATATCCTCAAAAGACGAATCGAATTCTCAATAGCTTAATTACTTAACAAGAGACGGTATTTGTGGTAGCTGAAAACGGTATTCAGGCACCCCTGATTTATATTTAAGCCGGTAATACATGGGGCTGTTCAGCACAGGATAAACCCCTTTCAAGGTGTTTTGCAAATATCTTTCTTTAAAAGCCAGATAACTGTATTTCCCATAATGAGGAAGTTTATGCAACAAATTGGGTAAAGCATACATATCGTGAGTAAGAATAAACCCAAAAGCCTGGTCAGCATCGTCAGGATTTCCATAAACCCATACAGAAGTACCTTCTTTCATAGCCTGTTGTATTTTTTCACGGTCCTCATCAGATAGTTGTTTTGTGAGATTATCCAGATTTTTATTCAATACCGTGTAAGTATTTTTTTGGCCCAGAATCCAAACAGCACGGTCTTGGGGTATGTCAGTAACACTCCCATCGGTCATGGTTCTGGCTTTTTTACCCTGTTTTTTCAGAAAATCCTGAAAAGCCATTGCAAATTCATAATATTCATTATAGAGGTCAGATTGGCGGGGATATATTATCAGATGGTTTTCTTTACCCAGAATGGTCGAAACAGTTACGGGCACCTCTGCCCTGTCGGGTTTTCTCATAACATCAAATAGTGGGTCAACCCTTACTTCCAGAGGTCGTTTATTCGGGTCGGTTAACCAGTAAAATGTTTGATATTTCGAATCCATATCAAACCAGCGAATTTCAGCTTCTTCATTTCCTTCGAACATCACCGCAATGGGTATATGTAAACGATATACTTCTTCTTTTTGTACCTGTTTTAAACTAATGGAAAGTTTTAACTTATCCCCCTCCTGACTTAACAATACTCTATCAAGTTTTAGTTCAGGAGCCCCTTTTCTGTAAATCCATTGTTGAAAAAATTCGGATAAATTTTCACCTGAAACTTCTTCGAAAGTTTTTTGAATATCTTTCCAGCTTGCAATATGAAATTTATAATTGTTGTAAAAATTTCTCAAAGCCTGCAAGAATAATGAATCACCCAGCTGTTTTCTTAACATATGATAAACCATCAACGATTTTCCGTAGCCTATAGCTTCTTCAGCAGCCGAATGACGCGAAATAAATTCCGACAACGGGAAATCGTTGTTTTCGTGCGTATAGTCCAGATATTTTTGCAGGGCATCTCTGCGATAATCTGCTCCCTGATTCGACATTTCTTTAAAAAGATGATCGGCCAGATAGGCTGTCAGGCCTTCACACCAGTTTCCGCTGCTGTAATCTACATAAACCGAGTTGCCCCAATAATTGTGAAGCAACTCATGTGGATATGATGAATAAAGTATCCAGGGAAAACGAATTACTTTCTGTCCTAATAATGTAAAGGAAGGCATTCCATAACCGGTTTCCCAGAAATTCTCCACCAAAGCAAAACGGTCGAAAGGAAACGGCCCCAGTAATTTCTCATATAAACCTAGATATCTACCTGTGGCTTTTATATATTTTTCAGCCAATTCCGGGTCTGGTTTCTGGAGATATGCTTCAACCAGTACAGGGCCATATTGCTGGCTATACTCTGTCCATCTCCCTCCTATAAGGTAAACTTCTTCCATCGGATACGGACAATGATAAAAAATCAGATTACCTATTGAATTTTTTATTACTTCAGTTCTTTTCCCCTGAGATACTATCATCCAGCCTGTATCAATCTTTACAGTAAGGTCATATGTAAATAATTCATCCTCAAACCAGGGTGTCCAACCCGTTGCACCTGAAAGGTATATTCCATTCTTGCTGATAATGCCATCCGTTTCCTTAAAACTCCTGCCATATTCAGGGTTATCTATCAATTTTCCCAGGATATCAGCTTCATACTGAATAATGCTTTTAACCTCTTTTCCTGTTGAGTCATTATAAAGGATTTTATAAATATCAATAGAATCCCGGGAATTCACATATATCATTTTTTGATTGGAAGAAAGCAGTGTGGGTTGAAAACGATGGCCTATTCGATACATAAAATTCCCGGAAGAATCGGCCTTATAAATTAGTGTATCTACAACTTTAATATGTTTGGCGGCAATATCAACCTGAACAAATAATTTTTGATGCGGTATTTGTGCTTGAGCAAACGAAAAAAGAAAAATAAATAAGATGGTTAAAGTTTTCATAAATATTATTTTGAATAAATAAGGTTGTTATAAAATAAAAAGAGGCCATCTAAAAGAATTAGACAGCCTCTTTGTTTTACATAATAAGAATTAGCAACCTTCTTCAGGTGTTTCTTCAACTTCTTCAGCTTCAGTTGCTTCAGTTTCTTGTACAGCTGTTGTATCTTCTTCAACGGCTTCTTCCTCAACAGCCTCTTCTTCAACAGCCTCTTCTTCAACAGCTTCAGTTGCTTCTTCTACTTGCTCAGTAGCTTCTTCAGTTGCTTCTTCTTTGCTTTCTTTCTGGTTATTGCATGCTACAAAAGCAAACATTCCCAGAACAACCAATAATGCGAAAAACTTTTTCATAATTGTTTGTTTTGTTAAACCATACTTATTAGAAGTACGAAAATAATGAATTATTTTTTTCTGAAAGAAAGAAAAATGGGAACCCCGGTAAAAGAAAAATGCTGTCTGATTTTATTTTCAAGAAATCTTTTATAAGGTTCTTTCACATATTGTGGAAAATTGCAATAAAATGCGAACAAAGGATAAGATGCTTTAATTTGAGTTATATATTTGATTTTTATAAATTTACCTCTAACAGCCGGAGGGTGGTATTTTTCAATTTCTGGCAATAAAACATCATTCAATTTACTGGTTGGTATTCTTCGTTTCAGATTTTCAAAAACTTCAAACCCCCTGTCAATGGCTTTCATCAATCTCACTTTTTCAAGAGCAGAAATGGTAAGAATAGGCACATCTGTAAAGGGAGCCATTCTTTCCCTGATGGATTCAATAAGCAACTTTTCTGTTTTTGAAGTTTTATTTTCCACTTTATCCCATTTATTCAGCAACACAACAAGCCCTTTTTTCCTCTGGGTAATCAAACGTATTATCTGTAAATCCTGAGAAGTAATGCTTTCTAAAGCATCAATCATAAGAAAACAAACATCACTTTCATGAATAGCCCTGACTGCCCTGACAACAGAATAATATTCAATGTCAGAATAAATCTGACTCTTTTTTCTCAAACCGGCAGTGTCAATCAATAAAAATTCACGGTTAAATTTCCTGTATAAAGTGTGTATGGCATCTCTGGTGGTCCCGGGTATATCAGAGACTATACTTCTTTCTTCACCAATAAGGGCGTTAATAAAAGTGGATTTGCCGGTATTGGGCTTGCCTACCACACAAAACCTGGGCACATCTCCATAATCTTCCACTTCTTCAGGTGGAAGCAATTTGACAACTTCATCCAGTAAATCTCCAGTTCCGCTACCATTAATAGACGAAACCGGGAAAATATTTTCATAGCCCAATTTATAAAACTCATAAGTATCATGGATGCTTTTAGAATCATCCACTTTATTGGCTACCAGTAATACAGGTTTATTAACGGAAATCAAAAAACGATTAAAAGCCTCATCAAGTGCAGTTAATCCTACCTGGGTATCGACAACAAAAAGTATTACTGATGCTTCCTGTATGGCAAAATTGACCTGTTTTTTTATTTCTTTTTCAAAAATATCATCCGATTGGTCAACATAGCCTCCTGTATCCACAATCAAAAATTCGCGACCGTTCCATTCTGCAAACTCATAAATTCTATCCCGTGTTACCCCACTCACATCATCTACAATGGCTTTTCGTTTTGAAGCCAAGCGGTTGAAAAGGGTTGATTTCCCTACATTGGGTCTTCCTACTATAGCTACAATCGGTTGCATGATTTTTTATGGAGCAAAGTTAGTTATTCCTGAATGATAAAGATTTGAGACGCCAAAACAATAAAAAAGCCGTCTGTGTTCATCAGACGGCTTCAGATCATTGTCATTTATTGATGGATTAGTACATTCCGCCCATTCCCGGATCCATAGGAGGAGCTGGCTTTTCTTCTTCGGGTTCATCGGCAATAATGCATTCAGTAGTCAGGAGCATGCCAGCAACTGAAGCAGCATTTTCAAGAGCTATACGGGTAACTTTGGTAGGATCGATAACACCGGTTTTATACAGATTTTCGTATTGTTCGGTACGGGCATTGTAACCAAAGTCATCTTTTCCTTCTTTAACTTTTTCGAGTACGATGGAACCATCATGACCGGCATTTTCAACAATGATTCTCAAAGGTGATTCGATGGCTTTTTTAACAATCTGTACACCGGTTTTTTGATCATCGTTTTCAACTTTGATATCATCCAGTACATGTAAAGTACGAATGAGTCCGACACCACCACCGGGAATAATACCTTCTTCAACAGCAGCACGGGTAGCATTTAAAGCATCGTCAACACGGTCTTTTTTCTCTTTCATCTCAATTTCAGAAGAAGCACCGACATACAGAACAGCAACACCACCAGACAATTTAGCAAGTCTTTCCTGGAGTTTTTCTTTGTCATATTCTGAAGTAGTGGTTTCAATCTGGGCTTTTATCTGGTTAATAC
>CAYNBC010000033.1:0-840 GCA_964395255.1 uncultured Sphingobacteriales bacterium
TCCTGGTTGGGAGAAAATACATTAGGTATTTCAATTTTTTCAGGATTATACTGCAAGGCAGTTACCTCAGCAGCGTAAGTGGATGTGCAAACCGTATCTTTATTGATGGTAAAAACGACATGATAAGTTCCCGGCTTCTGATATGAATGGACGGGCATTTTTTCGTAAGAAACGGTGGAATCTCCAAAATCCCAGTAAAAATTATTATCAATAACACCTGATGCCTGAGGTGTAAAAATCACATCAGGAGTGCAACTATCGGCTAAAACCTGAAAACTTACTTCCGGAGATTCAAAAACAAGTATTTCCCTGGTAATAGAATCCACACAAATACTGTCTTTGACAATTAAAGTAACAGCATATTTACCAGCGGAATCAAAATCATATTTCTTGGGCTGGTAAATGGTATCCATGTCTCCATTTCCCCAGTACCACAAATATTGGGCAGGGTAAGACGATTGATTATAAAACTGAACTTCTGTTTCGCAGGGCCTAACTTTAAACCGAAAATCAGCATACGCCAGAGGACTGATTCTTAGTGATTTTTCACTTGTATCGGCACAGCCTGATTTTGAGTAGGCTATAAGTTGAATTATAGTGGTATCCTTAGTCTTAAATACAATGAAATCAGGTTCAAAAGCAGTAGAAGTATCACCCTGTCCGAAATCCCAGAAATAGTGATTTGCGTTTAACGATAAATTAGAAAAATATACCAGTGTATCACAAACGCTATGAGAATAATGAAAATCCGATACGGGTAAGGGTGGTAAATCAATCTGTTTGACAATTGTATCAAGGCACAAAGTGGTAAGATTAGCAATCAGAGTTAAAGTGTCTATC
>CAYNBC010000033.1:850-1187 GCA_964395255.1 uncultured Sphingobacteriales bacterium
GAGTTTCCATGTAATAGTATCCCGGTACCAGATAGTATCCCGGTTGTTTTTTATCCAGACAGACTTGTTCCGAACATAAGGAGAAGGATTGATAAATGTTCCCTCCAGCAGGCAGGTGTCAATATAAGAGATAATGTTCGCTTTGGGAGTTTCAATTATTAAACTGGTTGCTTGAGTGTCAGCACAAACTGTATGGGGCTCAACAATTTGCAAAATGACAAAAGTATCTGCTTCACGGTAAAAATGAACCGGATTTTTGGCCGTAGAGCTGTCACCATCTCCAAATAGCCAGAGAAATGAACTGGCATTTTGAGATGAATCATAAAATACTGTCTTG
>CAYNBC010000033.1:1197-5700 GCA_964395255.1 uncultured Sphingobacteriales bacterium
GTCTTGCCATTACAGGTATCAAGAAAATAATGAAAACCGGCATCAGGTAATGGTCCTATTTGAATGGTTTTTACTTTCCTGATTTCACAAACAGACCCGGAATCAATGATCATTCTGACCTGATAACTTCCTGAATCACAAAATATATGAATTGGTGACTTTTGCCGCGAAATTTTATTCGGACAGAGGCTATCACCAAAATCCCAATAAAATTTATTCCCGTGCGAAAATTGAGGAATGAACTTCAACTCATTAACACACTTATCCTGAATAATTTGAAAATCACCCTGATTGTAATCGAATACCCGTATCGATCTATATGCAGTATCATAAATATCACAGCTGTAAGGATTATGAACTACAAGACGGATGGTATAATTTCCCGTATCGGCATAAGAATGAAGAGGTTCAAAACCGGAAGCCGTGTCACCATCTCCAAAATCCCAGAAATAATAAAGTCCTCCTGTTGAAAGGTTGGTTATTCGTGTGGAATCACGGAGGCAAAATATAGTATCCACCTTGAAATCGGCATGTAAATCAGGTATATCCAGATTAATTTTAAAAAGTGCATTATTACATCCGGTAGGAGAATAGTATCCCGAAGCATCAGGGGGACGATGACCTTTTTTCACCCTTGACCATGCACCGGGCGTAGTTGGAAAAGTGGATAAAGTAGTATTACAACCCGCACATACCGATTGGTAAATGATCGAGTTTTTATCAAACCGGCTTGTACCCCCATCTACATGGTCTGCACTGTTGGGGTCTCCAAAATAAGTTGCAAATAACAGGTCGTTTATATCCTTAGAAAATACCGCTATGTAAAAATCTGAACCATCAGTAGTATTATACACTGCATCTTTTAACGGTAGATTAAAAGTGGTTCCCCAGTTCCAGGAATCATAAATACCTGCAGAAGGATTATTTGTATGATTGGTTATCCCTCCCCAGCCGGAAAAATATACCCTTTCACAATGATCCACCAGAAAGGCAGAAGGTGATAAATCCGGGTCTGTCCGGCCAGAACCAAATACCGTTGAATATACAAGGCTATCCAGCCCTTCGTTTAGTTTAACAATAAATTGTGACGCCCCTGTATTAAAGTATTTTACATTTTTAACCGGAAAAGAAGGACTTTTGGTTTGTCCTGTAGCGTACACGAAATTATTCTGGTCGGTTTGAATCAAATATGTCTGATCGTACTTGGATGTTCCGATATAAGTACCTGCATATAAATGTCTCAGATTTTCATCCAGATGAACTATAAATCCATCCGCATTTCCACCCTGAAAACTGTCAAGGTATTTGCCTCCGGATACGGGGAAGTCAGTACTCCGGGTACCTCCACAAATATAAACCGAGCCATCAGAATGAAAAGCAATACCATAACCGGCATCATCCATGGCTCCCCCGATATAGGTGGATGCCAGCAAGCTATCCATATCAGGTGTTAATTTAATGGCACATGCATCCTGAATTCCTCCTCCATAGGATTTTTGCCAGGAAAATGAATCTACCGGAAAATCTGATGATTTGGTAGTTGTAACAACATAAATGGTGTCACCTTCCTTCACATTTACTTCACCTCTGTAAACATCTCCATAATTATGCCCCAGTGGGCTTTGATTGGTAAAACTGGGAGATGTAAAATATCCATTGATACCATCTTCTCCACTCCCTCCAATGAAAGTGGAAGCCAGCAATGTGTCCCCCCCAATTGATAATTTGGCTATGTAAATATCGAAATTTCCATTATAACTGGAATCGAAAAATGTGGTACCGATGGGGAAGTCAGCAGAATTGGTGTTTCCAAAAACAATCAACTCAAAACGGGAGTTGACAACCATACTGTGCGGATCTTCATTACCTGAACCTCCCATGTAAGTAGCATAAATTAATTTACTGCCATCGGGGGAATATTTTAAAATGCCAATATCCCGTGGACCTCCCGAACCCGGATTGTTCGAGCTTACTCCTCCACCCCAGTGTTGTTGAAAAGCGCCCGGAGTAACCACAAAACTGTCGAAAAAAACAGTTCCCCCGGAATAAGCATAACCTGAATCATCATATGTTGCTGTATATCCAAAATTATCGGCCCATGAACCTGAATAGGTGGAAAAAACAACTACAGGGTCAATGATAAGTGTGTCCTTAAACATAGGTTTCACGCCCAGGTCAAATTGAACGCATTTTTCTTTCTGATTTAAAATTAACTGACAGGGCATGGAGCTTCCATCTCGTAATAAGAAAACACGTGCAAAAATTTCCGTGATTTCACCAAGACTGGTTTTAATCACAAGCCTGTCTTTATCTACATTCAATTCTTCAGCACCTTCATATTTTATTTTTATTTTTTCAGGGTTGGTCCCCGGGCTTACTATAAAATTATATTTCAATTCACCTCCATTGGAAAATAATTCAAGGTCAATCCCGTCATAAAGGGAACGAATATACAGGCGCTGGTAACCTTTTGCATGTGTGACCCATTTTTCCGGCTTATTGCCATGAAAATAATTGTACCGTGTTATTACCCGGTCCATGGGGATAAGTTCAAAATCACTATTCCCTTCCTCAAAATTTATTTTTAGCACATGTCTGTGCAAACTAAAACCTTGTTTGAAAAATTTATAATGATGCTGATATTGATCCCATTCGTCCTGGTCATAGAGGGAATAAATGAGGGAAGCATGTCTGTCAAGATATAAAAAACCGCCTGGGATTTCAGCTCTATACAGAACTTCCTCGTTCCATTGACCTTTGTTTTCTACAAAAACAATATCCCCATAAGAGGCAGGCGTCAGGACAGTTTGCATAAAAAAATAAAAAACTACAGTGAAGAATACCGGAAATCTTTTATTATGGCATAAACGGTCATTCATATCAAACAAAAATACGAAATTCCATAGGTGGCTGAGCCTACCCTTAATGTTGTAGCCCTGAGAAAATGTAACCTTAAGTTGTTTTTCAAATAAGAAACTTGACAGCGTTGAAGCTGGCCAGCTCCCATTGATAAGAAGGATAATCCTTGACAGCTTCGACCAGAAGCCTTTTTTTATTCTGTATAAGGAGAGGAATTATGGCATTATTAACATAAATTTTTTCATCGTCAGATGCAGATACGTTATCGACAGTACCTATTTCATCCAGAAATAAAAAGTTTTTCAATTCCCTTATTTCATAAATTCCCAGTTTAAGGTTGTTCATCCCGGGCAACCACGAGATATAAGCATTCATTTGTTGATAATAAAACCCTGCAACAAATAATGAAGCTCCATATAATGATTCATCTCCCACAAATAAGTATTCTTTAAAACCCTGAATCTTTTCCAGTGTTGAGTTTATTTCGATGGATGAAGGCTTGCGTTTAAGGTTTTTCTTCGACCACTGACCAAGAAATTTATTTTCCTTATTTAATTCCATCAATAAAAAGTCAAAAGAATTCTCACCTGTTTGTTCATTTTTAAAGTAAACGTTAAAAAATTCAGGCAAGTTTTCGGTTGAATCAGCTTCAAAAAGCAAACAACTTATATGTTGTTTGGCTAAGTCTGAAATTTTGTAGGGTATGTTCGTAAGGTAATTAAGAGCTTCCTTGCCAGACATATTTTCCCGGGAATGAATTAAATCCATCAATAAAACTTCATGCCGGATAGGAAATCGAATCTGTGAACTTTCCTTGTAAACTAACCCTGCCAGATAAATCACAACATATTTTTTAAAGGAGCGAAATTAGGAATAATTTCATGGCAGACAAATCATCTATTACGCATCTTTACATTATCGAGTAAACAATAATTCCCTGTATTTGGGCATCTTCCATAAAGAATCATCCACCATAAACTCGAGTTTGTCAATATGGTATCTGATATCTGCCAGAAACGGACGAATGATTTTGGAATAAGCCTGTGCTTTCTCTTCGGACGACTCGAGGCTATTCGCTTTTTTTCTTTCTTCTTTCATCCTGTCCACTTTGGTTTTTATCTGGGTTATATGGTATGAAATTTCTTTGATGGTATCCAGCTGGTACCGGGCTACTTCTTCGAATTCATCAGTAGTATATACTTCTTTCAGGTCTTTTACATTTTCAATCAATCTTTTCTGATATTCCAGAGCTGTAGGTATGATATGATTCAGAGCTAAATCTCCCAGTACCCTTGATTCTATTTGAATTTTTTTGGTAAAACGTTCAAGTCTGATTTCATATCTTGCTTTGATTTCCGTCTCGCTGAGTATTTTATTTTTTTCAAATACATCGATAGACTTTTTATCCACAAAATATTTAAAACAATCCGGAACATCGGCTATATCACTTAACCCTCTCCGAGCAGCCTCCTTTCTCCATTCTTCCGAATAGCCATCACCTTCAAACAAAATTCGTTTTGAAGATGAAATATAACCCCTCAGAACCTGAAAAATGGCTTCGTCTTTTTTAACGCCTTTTGTTCTTAAATTTTCAACTTCCTGATAAAATTGCAACAGCTGATTGGCAACAACGGTATTAAGTAC
>CAYNBC010000033.1:5710-12651 GCA_964395255.1 uncultured Sphingobacteriales bacterium
ATATTAGCCGAGGAGCCTACTGCACGGAATTCAAAGCGATTTCCGGTAAAGGCAAAAGGAGAAGTTCTATTTCTATCGGTATTATCCAGCAGTATTTCCGGAATTTTTCCAATATCCAGCTTTAATTCGGTTTTTTCGTCAGGTGATAATTTTTTGGTTGTCGAAACTCTCGATTCAATTTGATTTAAAACATGGGTAAGCCTGCTTCCAATAAAAACTGAAATGATGGCAGGAGGGGCTTCATGCCCGCCCAGGCGAAGGGAGTTTCCGCTTGACATAATGCTGGCTTTAATCAAATCGGTATAATCATTTACAGCTTTGATGGTATTGATAAGAAAGACAAGAAACTGCAGGTTTGTGCGGGGAGTTTTACCCGGTGATAATAGATTTACCCCTGTATCTGTTGCCATTGACCAGTTGCAATGCTTCCCGCTCCCATTTATGCCTTTGTAAGGTTTTTCATGAAACAAAACCCTGAAATGATGGTGTCTGGCTATCTTGTTCATTATTTCCATCAATAAAAGATTATGGTCAATAGCCAGGTTGGCTTCTTCATGTACGGGTGCACATTCGAATTGATTCGGGGCCACTTCATTATGCCGTGTTTTTAATGGGATACCCAGTTTATAGGCCTCAATTTCAACCTCCTTCATAAAATTCATAACTCTTTCAGGAATAGAGCCAAAATAATTATCTGCCAGCTGCTGGTCTTTAGCTGCGGCATGACCCATAAGTGTTCTTTTGGTCAATATCAAATCAGGTCTGGCATAATAAAGCCCTTCATCTACCAGAAAATACTCCTGTTCCCAGCCCAGAGTAACGATAACTTTGTTTACATTTTTATCAAATAACTGACAAACCTGAGTAGCCGCTTTATCTATCAGGTTCAATGATTTGAGTAGTGGAGTTTTGTAATCCAGTGCTTCACCGGTATAACTTACAAAGATAGTGGGTATACAAAGTGTATGATCCAGTATAAATGCCGGGGATGAAGGGTCCCATGCTGTATATCCACGTGCTTCAAATGTATTTCTGATGCCCCCGGAAGGAAAACTGGATGCATCAGGTTCCTGCTGCACCAATTTGTCTCCTCCGAAATTTTCAATCATTCGTCCGTCTCCGGATAGCTGGAAAAAAGCATCATGTTTCTCGGCTGTGGCACCAGTCAATGGTTGAAACCAGTGCGTATAATGGGTAGCTCCCCGGTCAATAGCCCAAGCTTTCATTCCGGAAGCTATCTGGTCGGCCAGCATACGGTTGATTTTTTCACCTTTATTGATGGCTCTTTCTACCTCTTTATATGCCTCTTCAGAAACATACTCAGGCATTTTACTTAAATCAAAAACATGGATTCCGAAATAATCCGATGTTTTTGCCGATGGTAAATTTACCTGCACAGGCTTTCTGTTTCTTATTTCAGCCAGTGCATCAAATCTTGCTCTTGTCATAGGATTTTTCTGCAAATATATATTTTTTTAAACTACCTATCAATTTTTTAGGGGTATTGTTGAAAAAAACATAACTTTTTTACGCACAAGCTGCTTTTTCAAGGGGGTATGTGTAAAAAATGTTAATTTTTTAAATAATTTGTTCTTCGAGTCTTTGAATATTTGCGCCTAACTTATTGAGCCGCTCATCTATATTTTCATAACCCCTGTCAATCTGTTCAATATTGAAAATGGTACTTTCCCCTTCGGCTGAAAGTGCTGCCCAGAGTAATGCGACTCCTGCACGGATGTCAGGCGAACGCATTTTAATTCCTTTAAGGTAATATTGTTTGGCGTTTCCCATCACTGTAACTCTGTGAGGGTCACAAAGGATTATCTGGGCTCCCATGTCAATCAAATTATCGACAAAAAACAAACGGCTTTCAAACATTTTCTGATAAATCAGGATATTTCCTTTGGCCAGTGCAGCTGTTACAACAACGATACTGATTAAATCGGGTGTAAAGCCCGGCCATGGCGCATCATATATGGTAGGTATGGTGCCATCAATTTGTTTTTCAATCTCATAGATTCCCTGAGATGGTATCAATAAATCCCCGTTATTAAAAACAAAACTGACACCTAACTTTCTGAAAGTATAAGGAATAATTCCGAGATGCTCAGGATGAGCGTTCTTGACTATAAGTTCGGAGCCTGTCATAGCTGCCAGACCTATAAAGCTTCCTATTTCAATCATGTCCGACAAGCAGGTATGTTCACACCCTCCCAGCTCCCTGACACCATGAATAATCAGTTTGTTTGTTCCAATATTTTCAATTTTTGCACCCATGGAATTCAGCATCCTGCAAAGCTGTTGTACATAAGGTTCACATGCTGCATTGTAAATGGTTGTTGTTCCTGAAGCCATTACTGCTGCCATCACAATATTTGCAGTACCGGTCACTGAGGGTTCATCCAGGTGAATATATGCCCCTGAAAGCTGCTTTGCTCGTATCTTAAAAAAACCATCTTTTGTATCATATGAGAAGGTTGCTCCCAGCTTTTCAAAACCCAGAAAGTGGGTATCCAGCCTTCTACGGCCTATTTTATCTCCTCCGGGTTTGGAAAGTACCATCTCTCCAAACCGGGCCAGCAATGGACTTATGAGCATCACAGAGCCCCGGATTACTTTACTCAGTTTAATAAAATCATCACTATAAACATTGTCGAGAGCAATGTCATCAGCCTGAAAAGTAAATTCGTTTTTTGCCGGGTGCTCTACTTTAACGCCCAGCATTTTCAGAAGTTCTATCAACCTTAAAACATCCTTGATTTCAGGAACATTATGAACAATAACTTTTTCTTTTGTCAGAAGCGTGGCAGCCAGGATTTGCAAGGCTTCATTTTTGGCTCCCTGAGGTGTTATTTCACCTTTTAATTTTACAGGTCCATTGATTTTGAATATATCCATGGGTTTTTGAGGTAAAATTAAAAAGCCTCAAAACCCAATAAAAAATAATTTATCAACGGTAATTATTTTTTCTTTTGTTTCGTTTCTTTTTCCCTCGGTTGTTTCCATTGTTGCCCCGGACATCATTCATCTTGACAGGCGGGGGCAATTTGCCGGGATTAAGCTTTCCACCACTGAGTTCATAAATATGGTTCAGTATCACTTCGTCAGAAACTTTGTCGTCATTCCATTGTTTATAACAATAACGCATATAGGAACCCAATTCAGCAATCAGTTTTTCTTTTTCTGCTTCATTATCCAGAGCAAGTATTTTTTCAATCATCAATTCGACATTCCTCCCATAAAAATGGAAGCGTGGCTTTCCTTTTGGATAATTAATCAACTTCTGCTTACGATTAATGAAAATTTCTTCTTTTTTTGGAGGAGAAAAGGGTGCATCAATATCTATATCATAATCAGCAATCATAAAAAAATGTTCCCAGAGGGTGCGATTATTTTCACCCTGCTGTTTTGCTCCGGGATTTAATTGTGCCATTAAATTGACGATCTCATAGGCACCTTTTGTTCTCAGATTTTTGTCAGGGATAGTTTTTAATTTTTCAACCAATAATTGAATATTCCTTCCATATTCGGGAACATGGAGTTTCCCTTTTTGCGTATTATAATCCATAAAAACCCATTTATAATTTTCTCATTTTAGCAAAACGAACAAGTATTTTCTTCATACCATATTGCTCAAATTCAATATCTACTTTACTGTTTTTACCATTTCCTTCAACCTGTTTCACCTCGCCTTTTCCAAACCTCTCATGCTCGATAAGGTCTCCCGGTTTAAGTACCTGAATATCTTCAGCCTGGAAATCAGGATTTGCAGGCTTGGGAGGCTTCGTGGGCGCTTTGCGAATGTAAATATTTTTTTCAACTTTTTCAGGCCTGGATGCAGTTTGTTTTTCCGGATTGTAAAAATAAGAATAATCATAATATTCCGGATTAATTTCTTCAAGAAAACGGGAAGGCTCACTGTATACAATATTACCCCAACGATAGCGTGTAGTTGCATACGACAGAAAAACTTTTTCTTTTGCACGCGTTACAGCCACATAAAACAACCGTCTTTCCTCTTCCAGCTCTTCCCTGGAATTCATCGATAAGGCCGATGGAAACAAATTTTCTTCCATTCCTGCCACAAAAACAACCGGAAATTCCAGTCCTTTGGCCGAGTGCACGGTCATTAAAGTCACTTTGTTTTCCTCATCATCATCCTGGGTGTCAGCATCTGTTAATAGGGCAATTTCCTGTAGAAACACAGGTAAACTTTTATCTTCGTTTTCTTCGTTTTCCACAAATGATTGAATGGCCGAAAAAAGTGTTTGAATGTTTTCGTATCGGGCAATCCCTTCTACGGTTTTATCTTCAGCATATAAAGACAGCAATCCGCTTTGTTTTGCAATAAATTTAGCAGTTTCAAACGCATTACTTTTCTGGCTTTCTACTTGAAACCCTTTTATCAGATAAACAAAATTATTCAGCACATTCTGAATGCGTGAGCTAAAAGAAAATTCATGAATGCGGGTCAGAATATCCCATACCGTGCAATTATTTTCATTCGCAAGCACCAGAAGTTTATTATAAGTAACATCACCAATTCCTCTTGCAGGAAAATTAATAATTCTCCTTAATGCTTCTTCGTCATTGGGGTTAAATGTAAATCGAAAATAGGCAAGCAGGTCTTTTATCTCCTTTCTCTGATAAAATGATAAACTGCCGATTATCCGATATGGAATAGCATATTTCCGGAAAGCTTCCTCAAAGGGACGGGATTGAGCATTGGTACGGTACAAAACCACAAAATCATTAAAGTTGTATGCATTGTTTTCTATTTCTTTTTTGATAATCTCTGCAATTAACTGACCTTCTTCATTCTCGGAAGATACTTTTAATAAGTTTATTTTTTGCCCAAAAGGATTGGATGTCCAGAGGTTTTTAGGAAGCTGGTATTTGTTGTTTTTGATAATGTTATCCGATGCATGTACAATGACTTTTGTCGAACGGTAATTCTGCTCCAGTTTAAATATTTTTAGTTCGGGATAATCTTTTTCAAAGTTCAAGATATTACGGATGTTAGCCCCTCTGAAAGAGTAAATACTCTGGGCATCATCGCCCACAACCGTAAGGTTACGATGCACTGATGATAGCAGCCTGACAATCAAATACTGAACGCGGTTAGTATCCTGAAATTCATCAATAAGCACATAACGAAACAAGTGCTGGTATTTGTTTAGCACAGCAGGGTTATCATTCAGCAAATCATAAGTTTTGAGCAGGAGGTCATCAAAATCCATAGCTCCAGCTTTAAAGCACCGATGTACATAAATGCGGTACAAATCACCCATTCTTGGCCTGCCTGCAGCTAAATCTTCAGATTGAATTTCAGAACTTTCAAGATAATCCCTGGGTCTGATTAGAGAATTTTTGGCAGCTGAAATCCGGCTGTGCACATAAGATGGTCTGTAAGTTTTGGGGTCTAATCCTTCTTCTTTAATAATTTGTTTGATTAAACTTTTGGAATCATCGGTGTCATAAATGGTAAAGTTTCTGGGGAAGCCAATTTTTTCAGCTTCAATTCTTAAAATCCGGGCAAAAATACTATGAAAAGTTCCCATCCATAGATTCCTGGCTTCTGCACCTATCATATTTTCAATCCGTTCCTTCATTTCTCTGGCTGCTTTATTGGTAAAAGTGAGCGCCAGAATATGAAACGGGTCTACGCCTTTATATATCAGATAAGCAATACGGGTAGTAAGTACACGGGTCTTGCCACTACCAGCACCTGCAATGACAAGAGAAGGACCTTCAGTGTGTTCAACTGCTTTCCTTTGTTGCTCGTTTAATAACGATAATACTTTTTCCAAACTAAATTCCTTAGAAGGAACAATATTATTTAAACTTTGGGAAAAAACTATATTTCAGGAATAACCATTTTAATGGGCCTGTAAACCAGGACTTTAACCCCTTTTTTCTTTGATACGGGCCTTTTTCCCTTTCAAACCACGCAGGTAAAAGATTCTTGCTCTTCTAACTTTACCTCTTTTCTTAATTTCAATTTTTTCAATCTTCGGGGAATTTACAGGAAATATTCTTTCAACACCAATACCTCCCGACATTTTTCTAACCGTAAAGGTTTCAGTAATTTTTTCTCCCCTTCGCTGGATAACAACTCCCTGAAATGGCTGAATTCTTTCTTTATTTCCTTCAATGATTTTATAATAAACCACCACTGTATCTCCTACCTTAAAATCGGGTAAGTCGGTTCTTATTTGATCTTTCAATGTTTCTTTAATAATCTCATTCATCTCTGTAAAAGTGTTTATCCTGATTAAAACGGACTGCAAAGATAAACAAATAGATATTTCTTCCAAGTAATCGCTGAAAAGTTTTTTTCAGTTTCTATGTTTCGGCTTTTTATTACAAATGAATCAATTACGGCAATTTCAACAAAAATAAGCTTATTGATGTATAATTCGCTGATTGGCCATTACATACTCACTGAATTTAAGAACAGTGAATTCGGTACCATGCTTAAACATAAGTTCTTTATAAAAATCACATTTTAAACATTCTTTCATCTTATCCTTGAAAGTACCCTGAATTTGTTGATTGCAAAAAGTACCCGTAATATAAGCACAAGCTTTACCGCCATTTTTGCCGCCCAGAAAACCATCTGCATCCTTAAAAGTAGCAGCAGGGCATACACCTAATTCATTAACTTTTGAACCACCCGGCTCACGTCCGCATTTTTTAAATTCCCAACAATTCATTTTTAATGCTTTCTGATTCATTTTTAATTTAAACATTTGATTATGCCCTCTCCAAAAAAAATTTCAATTTCTTATTAAATCCTATCCCCAGTTAACTTCTGAAAACCACCTTGAAATATAAAATGTTCTAATTCACTGTGAATATTTTCAGGTGTTATACAGTACAAAAACGACCTATTGGTAAAATTTTTAACTTATTTTAGATTCTATAACCGATAATTTATA
>CAYNBC010000034.1:0-12490 GCA_964395255.1 uncultured Sphingobacteriales bacterium
GATATAAATACAATTAAAATAAGCCGGTTTTTCATATACATTATTTTATCACTCCGCATTTTTTCTATTTGATTATATTAACAGTTCCTTTAATTACTTTACCGTCACCGGTTTTGATAATGTAGTAATAAGTGCCTTCAGGCAGGTATTTGCCTTTATACTTGCCATCCCAGTCGTTTTGATAATCATTGGAGCTGTAAATTTCATCTCCGTAACGGTTGTAAATTGTCAAAGTTACAGGTTTAAAAGCATCAAGCTTGTCAATGATGAATCTGTCATTAACACCATCACCATTGGGTGTGAAGAGTTCAATGGCTTTGATTTCAGGGACGGGATTTACTATTACCTGAGTGCTCCGGATTGCATCACAACCAAAACTGTTAACGACTCTGACAGTGTAAATTCCCGTTTTGTTTACAGTAATGCTTTGTGTTTGAGTTTCACCTGTCGACCAGAATATGCTGTCGTAACTGGATGTAAGACTGATGGTTACTGATTGTCCTTCGTAAATGATGGTGTCACCGGAAAAGCTGAGGGTGGGAGTGGGATTGTTATGGATGGTGACAAGATGAGATGTGGTATCTTCACATCCATTGGAAGAAAGAGCTGTTAAAATGACTTTATAGCTTCCGCTGGTAGCATAAAAATGCTTATGGTTTTTTCGAATGATGGCGTCCTTACCGTCTCCGTAATCCCAATGATAATTGATGATAGAGTCTCCGCTACCGATTGTAGATTTATTGATAAAATAAACCGAATCACCTGCACAGGCGTTGGTGTAGCCAAAATCAGCTGTGGGTGCAGATAAGAAACTTACGCTTTTGACTATTTTATCACTGCATCCATTGTCGCTAACTACTGTCAGAGCAGTATTTTGTGCGGTTGTTGAACTAAATATATGGGACACCTTTGTACCTGAAGAATCGTCAATGACATTGTCGTTGTCAAAATCCCAGTAATATTTTTTAATGATACTTCCCTGAGAATCGGATTTATCCATAAAAATCACAGGCATTCCCTGACAGGCTTTTTGATAAGTAAAATCAGCTTTGGGTCTGGGCAATACATCTATGGTATCATAGACGATGGCAAATCCTTTGGTGGTAATAACTTTTAAGCCCACAAGGAAAGAACCAGGATAAGGAGCAGGTATTCTTAACACCTTACCTGTCGTATCACCAAAAATACCATCTCCATCAAGATCCCATTCGTGACTTAAAATAGGATCGGAACTGGTGGTTGTATCTTCAAGATAGGTTGAGTCACCAAAACAAACAACTGTATAGCGGAAACCTGCATTAATGGGAAGTGTTACATAAACATATTTAGTAATGGAATCTTTGCAACCTTTGTCACTCATTGCCATTAATTTAACAGGATAAGTTCCGGGATTTGTAAACGAATAGGATGTGTCTACGGCAAAAGCCGTGTCCAGAGTATCTATGTACCATATATAACTTAAAGAACCTGAAGATATGGAGGATGTATTGGTAAACACAAATAGATTGCCTGCTAAATTCTGAATACTATCATTGATGTTGAAAGAAGCCTGAGGCTGAGGCGAAACATAAACATTTTGGTAGGTGATGGATGAATCTGTGGTAGTAACGATTTTCAGGCCGATACGATACATTCCAGGAGCATTATAGCTATAATTGAAAGAGGAAACATTTGTATCCCCGAAAATGCCATCATTGTTCAAATCCCATGAAATGGAAGTCAGTGGACTGCATGTTACGGATGCATTACTAAATACAAAGAGATTATTATCAAGACATTGGTCAGTATCATTCACAGAAATAATGGCTTTAGATTGGTTGATGACTAATATATCGAGCCAGAAAGTGTCTGTACAGTTACTATCAGATTGAGCAACCAATGAAGGTGCATAATATCCTGCAGAAGTATAAATATACTGAGTATCTTTACCCCATGGGCTAAATGTTCCGGTACCATCGTCCATGTCCCAGAAATAAGTCAGATTCCATCCTGAACTGATGGTAGATGTATTGGTTAAAAATACGGTATCACCAAGGCAGATAATGGTATCTGAGCTGCTGATACCGGCAATGGGTGAGGGAAGGACTTGAAGCGTTTGAACAGCTGTATCGGGGCAGCCCTTATCAGTAACGGCTATAAGTTGAACATCAAAATTTCCTTCTGAGCCATAAGAATAATTGCTGATGTCCACAGTTGAAAAAGTATCTCCGTTGCCCATGTCCCAGAAATAGTTCATTGTTCCTGAAGCAATAAAAGATGTGTTTATCAGGTTAAAGTTATTTTCATAAAAGCACTGGTAATCTTTATTTGCCTTAAAACCAGCAGAAGGGCTGGGTAAAACATAAACGGTTTTATAAAGGGAATCATCACCGGCTGTTGTTTTTATCCGAAAGCCCACCTGATAAGTCCCGGGAGCGCTGAACTTGACTGCAACCATAAAATCACCCACAGAATCGTTGAATTTTTTGTCATTGTCAAGATCCCATGCATATTCTAACACCGTTCCGCAGTTAATAGACTGGTCTGTAAGGTAAAACATGTTTTCATTTAAGCATTGAATGCTGTCGTTTATCAAGAAGTCTGCAATGGTAAAACTAATTACTTCGGGTGCTTTGATAGCAGTATCTACGCAGCCATGATCGGAAGTGGCAATGAGCATAACATTTTTAACACCAGCAATGGAATAAGTCACACTGGTATCTTTGGCACTGGAAGTCATACCTTCATCCAGATCCCAGAAATAAGTCATGGTACCTGAGGCTATCGTGCTTTGATTGGTATAAGTAAATAAATTCCCAACCACACATTGCTTAGGGAAATCAATATCAAAGTCTGCTGAGGGAACAGGATAAGTAATGACCTTTTTGTATATCACTGAAGTATCAGGTAAATCGGAAATAACCCTTATCCCAACAGTGTATTCTTTATACTGTGGAAATTTCCATTTAACCAGTATACCACTGGCATCATTAAAAAGACCATTGCTATCCATGTCCCAATCAACGGAAAGAATATTACCCGTAGAGGTAGAAGCGCTGACAAGAGTGGTTGAATCACCGTAACAAACTGTATCGGCAAAAAAATTAGCCACTGTTTGAGCATGGGCAGGTATCTTTCCCATCAACGCGATTAATGCCAGAAATAAAAGCTTTCTCATTATATGTTTTTTTGACGCCATTACCTACTTTTTAATTTTTAATCAAAAATTAGAATTTTTATCATTTCCATCAAAAATATTTATCCTCCGAATGATAATCAGAAAAATGCTATCAGTAAGTAAATTAAAAATCGGTTCCATGGCAAATAATAAATGCAATATACGATAATCTTGAAAAATATAGGGGAGAACCCATGAATTTTGGTGATTATAATGGCTATGAAAAAAGCGGGAATTGTAAAATTTTATGCTTCCTGCAGTTTAAACCACTCTGCCCAGAGATATATTTTCATGTTTTCTTCAGGAATTATTCTGGGATTATTCAACATAAAAAACATTTCCCGACTGAAGCGGGTTAAAAGGTAGAGTTTTAACAATTTATCAAAGTCAAAAGAAAGTTCATGTTTTTCCATAAATGGGGATAATTCTTCGCTGAGCCATTGAAGGTCCTCAGCAAGATTTTCTGCATCGGGGTCTTCTTTGCTTTCTTCTTCCTTGAATATCCAGTCAAACAGGTCATATATCAAAGGGTAGTTCTGGTTGTAATGTTCCCAGTGCAACAGACAGATATTTTGACCGTCCGAGAAAATGTTTTCAGGAGAAAGGTTGGGATTGGAATAGGATACAGGAATATGGCTATCGTGCTTCAACTCATTGAGTAAAGCTGTGATATGTTTAAATACAAAAGTGAAATTGTACAGGCCCAGCCCTTGTGGTATAGCCCTGCTTTTCAAACGAAGTTTTATAAAATCCAGGGATTTGATAACATCATTCTTTTTAAGGAAGTCTTCAAGAGCCTGATGCCGTAAATAATGGATGTTGTAGTCCAGTACTTTTCGAATAAAAGGTTCCCTGTACTTTGAGTGTAATTTATAATGGGAGAGCACTCTGACAGGTCTGGAACAATGGTATTCGGAATAATTTTTTCTGCTTTCCGGCCGGATAAGTTCTTTTTCCTGATTTTGAATAATTTCAACATCATGCTTTAAAATATCTTTTTCGAGCGGGTCGGATGGAATCTTGATAATGCGAATAACTTTTTTGCCTTTTTTGATAAAGATAGTTATAACGCCTGTTTTTCGGGCTTTATACAGGGGTATGGAAATACTCTCCCCCTTATTAAGTTGTGATAAGAATTCATGCTTCTCAGGAATAAGTATCTGCACAAGCCCTGATGAAATCCTTTTTAAGTCCCCCAGCCAGAGACGGAGATATTTCAAAGAATCGGGAAAAAATGTCCAGAGATTGTTGATATCTACCGTGGTAGAGATTTCTTCCAGATGTAATAAAAAATCGTGGTCCCGGTAATTTTTATCATACAACCAGCTTATTTGTTCTTTTGAGTTGCACGAATAATAAAGCTCGTAGTGATAAAATAACTCTGAAACTTCAGGGTATTGATTGAATGTGATGATACCACTGATTTTTTCAAATGAAAAAGGAAAACTGAAAGTTTGTGCTCCGGATATGTTGATTAAGGTGTGAGGCCTGTTGTAACTTTTAACAAACTCAATGTCTTTGCGGGTGCGGACAGGAATAATCATCCTGTGATTTAAATTCCTGACAAGCTTTTTCTCCGGGTCAAGTATAAAAATTTTAACATTCAGATGTGGAAATGCCAGCCTGTGAATAAGGTAAATATCTTTTTCAAAATAAACAGTTTCCATAATTGCAAAAATCGACTAATAATCCTATTACAGCTAAAAAAATTCCTGAATTTTTTGTCAAAATAAAAATAAAATCTAATTTTGCAGGCTCTAAAAGTTCTTTAGTTATTGGTCTGGTAGTTCAGCTGGTTAGAATGCATGCCTGTCACGCATGAGGTCGCGGGTTCGAGTCCCGTCCAGACCGCTTCAAGATATAAGCCCTTTGAAACTTTTTTCAAAGGGCTTTTTATTGATACATCAGATTTGTTCTGATAAATCTCAAATCTTCCTTATTTCATTTATAACTTTTTACCTTGATAAGCAAGCAAATATCAAATGCCAGAGGTAAAAATCCAGAAAATAATGTTAGCTAACTTTTAATTTTCCATCAGCTTTTCCCTGAACTCAGCAGGAAAACGGGATACCGGAAAGTCTTCGATTTTTTCTTTCAGCAACCGGGCAATGTTCAGGTAATCTTCTTTACTACCGGTCATTTTCAAGGGATTTTGAATGGTTTTCAGCAACCATCTGACAGCGTCATAGCCGGCATCATTTTTAATTTCACAGTTAGCATTTGCCTGGAGCAAAATATCAACAATTTCCACAAAGCCACTTTCAATGGCAAAGAGGAGTGCAGTATTACCTTCCTTGCCCCGGAGGTCAGGGTCGGCACCATGTTCAAGCAGAAGTTTTACCACGCTGGCATGTCCGTTCATAGCAGCTTCTATCAAAGCAGTATTTCTTTCTTTATTCCTGTGGTTCAAATCTGCCCCTTTAACGATGAGGTTGGATGCCAGGGAATCCAGACCTTTGCGGGCGGCAATTATCAGAGCTGTGTCGCCTGTTTCATCAACAATAGCGTTGGGGTTGGCACCATATTCCAGAAGAAGGTCTGCCATTTCCAGTTGTTGTTTTTTGATGGCCTCTACGAAAGTGAAATCAAATATTTTCTTTTCAGCACCTATAAACAGCACTCCTTCGCTGAAGAGTTTCCGGGCTTTTTCAAGATTATTGTCCAGTATAGCCAGCAACAACTGGGTTTCTTTATCAAGAAGTTGTTCGTTGATTTTATCCCTGCAATGTAAAAGGTAATCCAGAATTTTGGTGTTGTTTTCCCGGGCAGCAACGATAAACACTGTTTTACCGTTGGCGTCTTTTTCAGTAATATCATCGTCAGCATCTATTAATAGTTTAACAGCACCCAGTTGATTGGCTTTGACAGCCAGATGCAATGGAGTTTCCTGTGCATTATTCCGGGTATTAACGCTGGCACCATTTTTCAATAATTCCGACATGGCTGCGAGTTTGCCCTGAATGGCGGCCAGTACAAGAGGTGTATTTCCATCTTTATCAGGGATATCCACTGAAATTCCTTTCTCTGCCAGAAGTTTGATAATTTCTGTTTGGTCAGAAAGAACGGCAGCATGTAAAGGTGATTCTCCGTTTTCGTTGGTAATATCCAGACGGGCATTTTTGTCAAGAAGATATTTTACAAGTTCTATATTCCCTCTGGCTGCAGCCTGATGAAGTGGGGTGTTTCCATGACTATCCTGGGCATTTACACTAACGCCTTTTTCCAGTAATTTTCTGGCTTTTTCTGTATTATCATTTAAAATGGCTTTATGTAATGCCGCTACTTTGTCTCCAAAAATCATTTTTTAATTTTTAATTAAAGTTTATAATATCCGTAAAAAGCATTTTCTTTGACCGATAAAATTACTACTAATAATTTATATACTCAAAACAGAAGTTCAGAGATGAAATTATTTCCTTTTATATTGTTCCTTACCATTGTATTGCTGGTTTATTTTTTTATTAACTTTTTTGTATTTCAACACCTGACAAAGTTGTTTCATGTTTTTCCGTGCATTCTGCCATGGTTAAAGGGGTTTCTCTGGTTGGTGATGGTAGCGTATCCTCTGGGAAGAATGCTGGTACAATCCGGGTATTCCCCTCTACCTGTTTTTCTGGTCAGAGTGGGTTCATACTGGTTGGGGTTTATGTTTTATTTTTTTCTGACATTTCTGGCTGGCGATTTTCTTTTGTTTTTAGCCGGAACGATGATGAAATATGTGGCCCATTCACAAATGAATGAAATCATTCGTACAGGGGTTCGATGGTTTGCCTTTGCTACCACTCTTGTAGTGGTTTTGATAGCTATTGTGCATTATCAGAATCTACAGGTCAGAAGATTTGAAGTGAAATCGGATAAAGCCCTTCCCGGTAATAAACCCTTGAAAATTGCCATGGCTTCCGATATCCATCTGGGATATATGAACGGAAAGCAAAGGCTGGAAAAAATTGTCCGGATTATCAACAACGAAAATCCCGATATCGTCATTTTTGCGGGTGATATGGTGGACGAGAGTGCACGATATGTTGTCAGTAACCATCTGGGGGAACCCTTACTATTTTTAGAATGTAAGGAAAAATTAGCCATTACAGGCAATCATGAGTTTATCAGTGGCCTTCAAGCCAGCGTGGAATATTATCAAAAATTGGGGATTCAGTGGCTGATGGATGAAATCTACAATTATAAAGGATATGTTCAGATAGTGGGAAGGATAGACCGTGATGGCAAACGATTTGGAAATATACAGCGGACATCTGACGAACAGCTTTATAAAAAACTGAATCCTAAAAAATGGATTGTGTGGCTTGACCATCAACCTCCCGATTTCAAAAAATTGAAAAATTTGGGTATTGACTTAAGTATTTCAGGGCATACACATCATGGTCAGCTGTGGCCACTTAATTACATTACCAAGGCCATATACAAACACAGTTATGGAATGTATCAAACAGGTAAACAGTATTTTTATGTATCCTGCGGAGCCGGTGGCTGGGGTCCTCCCATGCGAATCGGCAGTACGCCTGAAATAGTTATTTTTACATTAACCCATTCCTGATTGCAAATATTTTTTACTTTTATGAGGAAATTAAAAAGCTTTTTCCTTTTATGAAATTCTCAGAAATACCCGGACATAAAAATATCAAAGACAACCTGCGAAAAAGCATACAAAACCATCGTCTGCATCATGCTTTGATGCTGATAGACACGGCAAGCGGTACGGGTCTGGCACATGCGCTGGCTATAGCGCGCTATCTTTTATGCGAAAATAGAAATGAAGATGAAGCCTGTCAGGAATGTAATTCCTGCAGGAAAAATGCGATACTTCAACATCCTGATGTATTTTTTACATATCCTGTTATTAAGCGAGGTACGGAAGCACCTGTCAGTGCTGATTTTATAGAAGAATGGCGTAAAGCGTTGCTGGAGAATCCTTTTCTTTCTTATTCCCGGTGGATGAAAATCATTGATGCAGAGAACAAACAGGGCAACATTACTGCACGCGAATGCAGGGAAATTATCCGCCATCTGAGCCTGAAATCTTATTTCGGCAGTAAAAAAATTCAAATTATATGGCTGGCCGAATATCTGGGTGAACAGGGAAATATTTTATTAAAAATTCTTGAAGAACCTCCGACAGATACCCATTTTATACTTGTTGTGGAAAATCCTGACCGCGTTTTAAATACCATCAAGTCCCGCTCACAAATGATTTTGCTTCCTCCATTAAGCCATGACGAAATAAAAAATTACCTTGTCACTCATTTACAGGAAGAGGAAAACAAGGCAGATAGAATAGCTTCATTAAGTGAAGGAAACATTATTTCTGCGCTGGAAAAAGTATTTCATCCTGAATGGACTTTTCATGACCTGCTTTCCGAATGGATGAGTTATTGCCGCACTCAGCGTGTGAATGATTTATATTTCTGGGTCGAAAAGTTCAGTAAAGAAGGCAGGGAAATACAAAAAAATTTCCTGAATTATTTTCTTTCTGTCATACGAAGAAAGTTGCATCAAAACATTATTTCTCCGGCTAAGGATAAAAACAATTCTCAAGAGGTTTTGCCGTTAACGGCTATCCTACCTGAAAAAATTAGTTTGAAACAGCTGGATAAAATACAGGAAATGGTGAGCAAGGCACATTATTACATAAGCAGGAACGCCCACCAGAAAATCGTCTTTTTTGATTTATCTTTGCAGATTTCGAAAGTGCTGAATTCAGGCAAATGAATTAAATAACAACCCATGAATACACAGGAAAAATCCCCAACTCCCCCTGATAATCCTTTGTTGCGAAAATACTGTTCATGTTCAGGAGGAAAACTCGATACAACTGATTGGTTAAGCAATTATTCATATATAGATAATGAGGCCATACCTCGTATTGTAGAGGTTCGATTTAAAAATACCCGCAAGGAGTTTTACAAAAATCCCAATATGCTCAGACTCAGGTCCGGGAATAAAGTTATTGTGGAAAGTCCTACTGGTTATGATCTGGGCACAGTATCCCTGACCAGTGACCTGGTAAATCTTCAATTGAAAAAAAGAGGTATAGACCCAAATAAAACGGAATTGCCCAATGTAATCAGAATGGCCAATGAAAAAGACCTGGCGATATATCAGGAAGCCAAAGACCTGGAGATGCCCACATTAATTAAAACGCGCGAAATTATCAAGGATTTGAATCTCGAGATGAAGCTCAATGATGTAGAGTATCAGGCCGACAAAAGAAAAGCCACCTTTTTTTATACAGCAGAAGGAAGAGTGGATTTCAGAGAATTAATAAAATTGCTTGCCAAAACTTTTAAGATAAAAGTGGAAATGAGGCAGATTGGTATTCGTCAGGAAGCTGGAAGAGTAGGCGGTATTGGTGATTGCGGTCGGGAATTGTGTTGCTCTTCATGGCTTACGGAATTTTCAAGCGTACCAACCATAGCAGCCAAACAACAAAATTTGTACTTAAATCCATCAAAACTCTCAGGTCAGTGTGGCCGCTTGAAATGCTGCCTGAACTATGAACTGGATACTTATATGGAAGCATATCAAAACTTTCCTCCCGAAGATATTGTGATTGAAACCAAAGAAGGAAAAGCTTCTGTATTTAAATTCGACTTATTGAAAGGCTTGATATGGTTTAACCACGAGAATAACAAAGATTTACCACCATTTCCCCTGTCAATCAAGGATGTTAACATGATTCTTGATATGAACGAAAGAGGTATCTTGCCTGATAGTTTCGACATGTATGTTGTAAAAGATAAGCAGGAAAAAAGAAAAAAAAATTCATCTTTTTGAACCCATGAACAAGTGGATAAAACTTATACTCTTCTTGATATTGCTTTCTGCTTGCTCGGGCAAAGTTATTTTTCAAAAAAACCATGTTTTTAAAAATGGTAGCTGGTCATTTGATGATCCTGTTACTTTCAGATTTGAAGTAAATGATACATCGGTCTATTATGATATTATACTAGACCTGCGTTTGCATGCTCTATACCCATACAGCAATATCTGGTTATCATATTTTCTGATAGAGCCTTCAGGAAGTTTTGCAAAAAAGAGAATGGAATTTGCCCTTGCAACTCCTGAAGGACAATGGATTGGAAAGGGCCTGGGTGATATTATCGATAATGAACTGTTGGTAGCAGAGCATTTTAAATTTCACCAAAAAGGAACTTATATTTTCAGGGTAAACCATGAGATGAGGGATGACATCCTGTCCCATCTCATTTCTATGACACTGGTTGTTAAAAAATCAGAGGAACAATAAATCAAGCGTCAATATTGGCAAAACGGGCGTTGGATTCGATAAATTCCCGTCTGGGAGCCACTTCATCACCCATCAACATGGAAAATGTACGGTCGGCTTCTGCAGCATTTTCGATGGTTACCTGTCTTAATATCCTGGTTTCAGGGTTGATGGTAGTTTCCCATAATTGTTCGGCATTCATTTCACCAAGACCTTTATAACGTTGAACCGTCAGGCCGTTCTTTTTTCCTTCTGCTTCAAATTTTTTGATAATTTCATCCCTTTCCTGATCTGTCCAGCAATAATATTGTTCTTTACCATTTTTAACCAGATATAAAGGTGGTGTGGCAATATAAACATAACCCTGCTCAATGAGTTCTTTCATGTAGCGGTAAAGTAGCGTGAGAATCAGGGTGGTAATATGGCTGCCATCTACATCAGCATCGGTCATGATAATCAGTTTATGATAGCGAAGACGGGACAGGTCAAGGGCTTTATTATCTTCTTCGGTACCAATACTGACTCCCAGGGCAGTAAAAAGATTTTTAATTTCTTCGTTTTCGTAAATTTTATGTTCGAGGGCTTTTTCAACATTCAAAATTTTTCCGCGTAATGGAAGGATAGCCTGAAAACGCCTGTCACGACCTTGCTTGGCAGTACCACCAGCCGAGTCACCCTCAACGAGGAACAATTCACATTCTTCAGGATTGCGTGAAGAGCAATCGGCTAATTTACCCGGTAAACCGGCAGAAGAAAATCCACTTTTACGCTGGACAAGTTCACGGGCTTTGCGAGCTGCATGGCGGGCTGTAGCTGAAAGTATCACTTTGTTGATAATCAGCTTTGCTTCTTTAGGATGCTCTTCTATATAGTGTCCCAGATACTCTGTAACAAAACCGTCCACAGCACCCATCACCTCTGAGTTACCAAGTTTGGTTTTGGTCTGTCCTTCAAATTGTGGTTCCTGAACTTTAATGGAAATCACAGCCGTCAACCCCTCTCTGAAATCATCTCCGCTGATTTCAAATTTGATATTTTTCAGCAGCCCTTCTTTTTCTGCATAATTTTTAAAAGTCCGGGTCAATGCTCTCCGGAACCCCGAAATATGCGTACCTCCTTCAATAGTATTGATATTATTTACATAGGAATGGACATTTTCATTAAAGGAAGTATTGTACTGAAAAGCTATTTCAATGGGATATCCATTTTTTTCTCCTTCAAAATAAATGGGATGGGGAATAAGGGGCTCGCGGTTGGCATCAATAAGTTGAACGAATTCGGCCAATCCACCTTCAGAGTAAAAAACTTCTTCTTTAGGACCTGCACCGTTATACAAATCTCTTTCATCCCTGAGGGTTAATTTTACCCTGCGATTCAGGAAAGCCAGTTCTCGAAGGCGGGCGGCAAGGGTATCATAACGGAATTCTGTAACTTGAAAAATAGTATCATCCGGTTCGAAATAGACAATGGTACCGGTACGGTTGGATTCACCAATGACTTTTACCGGTTCGAGAGGTTTACCTTTTTCGTATTCCTGGTAATAAACTTTACCGTTACGATGAACTGTAACCTTCAGTTTTTTAGAGAGGGCATTGACGCAGGAAACGCCTACACCATGCAATCCTCCAGATACTTTATAGGAGTCTTTATCAAATTTTCCTCCGGCATGTAATACGGTCATAACCACTTCGAGGGCAGACCGTTTTTCTTTGGGATGCTCTTCTGTGGGTATTCCACGGCCGTTGTCTTCAACGGTAATGGCGTTGTTGGGATGAATGGTTACTTTGATTTCGTTGCAATAACCCGCAAGGGCTTCATCAATGGAGTTGTCAACTACCTCATAAACAAGGTGATGCAAACCCCTCTGGCCTATATCGCCAATATACATGGCAGGCCTTTTTCTGACAGCTTCCAGGCCTTCCAGAATCTGGATTTTTTCGGCTGTGTAGTTGTTTTGTTGGTTTTGGCTTAATTCGCTCATATTCATAAAGTTAAATCCGCTGTAAAGGTACGAATTTTTAAGGATTTAAGGATTATTTTTGTGGCTTTTTTATCCACAAATTTCAGGCCTGAAAAGTAGTTTTTCAGGG
>CAYNBC010000035.1:0-2355 GCA_964395255.1 uncultured Sphingobacteriales bacterium
GGTAAAGGGGGCTTAATGGCTTATTTCGGAACTGAAAATGCCAAAGAAATCATTGACCGGGGTTTGAATGGCGATAAAAAAGCTCTGACCATTATGAAAGCTATGGCTTATCAGGTAGCCAAATGGATAGCTGCCATGTATGCTGTTTTAAAAGGTGATGTAGATGCCATTATTATCACAGGTGGTATAGCCCATTCCAAATGGTTTGTCGAACAGATTACGGAAAGAATTGACAAACTGGCTCCTATCTATGTGCATCCCGGTGGTGATGAAATGGAAGCTCTTGCATTCAATGTACTCGATGTTTTGAAAGGTAAAGCCACACCGCTCGAATACCGTTAAATTTCGATAAGTCCGTTTTTAATGGCATAAGTTATAAGCTCCTGAATAGAATTAAGCCCCATTTTTTCAAATATTCTGCTCTGATATGTACTCACGGTTTTCACGCTGATATTCATTTGCTCTGCAATGCTTCTCAAATTATCACCCTGAGCCAGACGGATAAATACACTGAATTCCTGATTGGATAAAAGTTGATGGGGACGCTTTTCGTCCTCATCACTGGCAAGTCTTGAAATAATGCTGCCTGAATATTGAGGATTTATGTATCTTCTTCCATGAATTACCTCATTGACAGCATGAATAATCTCATCAGGCGTAGCATCTTTAGAGAGATAACCACGAGCTCCTGACCGAAATGCCCTGATGGCATATTGTTCTGGTGTGTACATACTTAAAATCAAAACGGGTGTATTCAATCTGTAATCTTTCAACTCCTTTAAAACTTCAAGTCCCGAGCCATCGGGCAGATTGATATCCAGCATAAGCAGGTCAACGGGCTGGCTAAACAATATATCAATGGTTTCTTTTTTATTGCAGGCTTCATAAACAACACACTCTTTGTACTTTTCAAGGATTTTACGAATACCGTACCTGACAAGGTAATGGTCATCGGCAATACATACAAACAAGGGTTCATTGCTCATAGTACCAGTTTTATAGTCGTACCTTTTCCTTCCCTGGAAGTAAGTTTAAACTGAATTCCGGCACTTTCGGCTCTTTCGCTCATACCCAGTATACCAAAAGATTGCGTTTTATTCACTTTTTTCGGGTTAAAGCCCACACCATTATCCCTTAATTCAAGTACAAACCTCCCCGTCTTATTCTTCACAAACTTAACGGATACTTCTGTTGCCCCGGAATGACGCATTATATTGGTTATAGCTTCCTGCATAATGCGATAAGCCACAATGGCTTTGTTTTTATCCAATTCTTTTCCCTCCGGTACAATATGAATGTAAGTTTTAATTCCAGTTCTTTTCTCCAGATTTTCAAACATATATTCCAGAGAAGGACCCAATCCAAGATCATCAATCATCCCAAGGCGTAAATGGGTACTCAGGTCTCTTGTAGTTTTTATACTTCTGTCAAGAAGAGAAATGGTTTCATCCAGATTTACATCAACAGGATAATTTTTAATCTGGTCTTTTAACAGCATAAGATCGAATTTCATGGCACTAAGGTTCTGGCCGAGTACATCATGCAATTCCCTTGAAAGCATAGCCTTTTCCTCCTCCCGTACCTTGTTCAGATGGCGGGCAAGTCCTTTAAGTTGAGCACGCGACTCTTCCAGCTCTTTGATGAGTCGCATCCTTTCGGTAATATCCCTTACCACTATTATAAAGCCCAGTGTTTTACCGTTTTGTTCTACCCTGGCCACTTTTTGTTCGGTAGTAATCAATTCTCCTCTTTTGTTTTTCCATGTAACATGAGAGAAATCTGCTTTTTTCCCTTTAAGCAATTCCTTAAAAATTGAAATATATTGAGGAATATAGGATGAAATTAAACCCGGAGATTTTGTAAAATGTTTTCCAACAAATTCATGCTTAGCATATCCGCTCATTTTAACGAGAGCATCATTGGCTTCAAGAATTCGACCTCTTGTGTTTAGCCAGATAATACCATCCGGAGCAGCTTCAAATAAGCGTAAGTATTTTTCTGAGGCTTTGAAATATTCCTGCTGAAGTTGATAAGATTCTGTTATTTCTCTGGCTACAATAATAAATGATGTTATTTTGCCATCCGCATCTTTTTCAAAGGGTGTTGCACTTTTCTCAATCCAATGCCAGTGATTTTGGGCATCTTTCATGCGAAAAACGATGGGGGCGGGTGTATTTTCCAGATGTGTGGTTAGCGACCTCCACCATATTTTAACTTTTTTGCGTTCACTAAATCTAACTTTGTTTATCAAGGATGATGTAAGCCATTTTTCAGCCGGATAACCCAGAAAATCTATCTGATTGAAATAAACCACTTTTCGTTCAGGAATACGGTATACAAAAACTGCAACCCCAA
>CAYNBC010000035.1:2365-11118 GCA_964395255.1 uncultured Sphingobacteriales bacterium
TCTTTAAGCTGGTCTTGTAATTTTTTTTCTGTGGTTACATCTTTAAAAACACAATGTGTTTTGGGACCTTCAGGAGTTTCTTCAATAATTCCATTTAGAATGATATCTACTTTTTCACCCTGGCGGGTAATAAATGTAAAATCTACTTCTTCTACTTTTTTGTTTTTCAGGAATTGTGGAAACCTTTCTTTGAGTTTTTCGAGTGAGTCTTCTGTCAGGAATTCCCCAATAAACCGGCCTTTAACTTCCTCCAGTTTGTATCCCAGAAGTTTTTCCCATTTATCATTCACATACAGAATATTACCATCATGGTCAAGAGAGTGGTAACAAAGGGGGAGAATTAAGGGTTCCGACATAACTTCCTGAATGATTAAGTTATACAAATTTAACCATTCAGGACTTAAATCAGGGTAAACATTTTATTTTTTAAGAACCACCTTGTAGGATTTATCAATGATTACATCCGCCATGGATTTGAGCGAACTAACCATTTTGTGTTCCTGTTCAAGCACTCTCATTCTGTATTCATTCTGGGGTTCTTTTCCTCTTAACAACTGAGCTTTCCGGGTATCATGATAGGTTATATCAATAAAAATTCTTAAATCTGCTTCGGGTGTTTTGATAGCATAAAGGCCATCAACAATTAACATATCCACCTGACTGAAATCGGTAATAAGTTTATCGACCTGTTCTGTTACAAGGTCCACACAGGGAAGTGTTGAAACTTTATTTTCCTTAAAATCACGGATATTCTGATGAATGGTTTCCCAGTCGTATTCATCCCAGCCTACAACATTTTCAATACCATGTTTCCATCGCCATTCGGTTCTTTCGAGAGGATGTATGCGGTAATAATTGTCTATATGCAGGGGTTTGGCCACAATCTGATGCTTCCTTAATTCTTTGGCCAGCACATGAGCTAGTTCTGTTTTTCCGGAGCCTGATTCCCCTGATATGGCAACAATGTATTTTTCTTTTTTTTCCTTTAAAATAATTTTTAATAATTCAGCCGCAGCTTTGCGATGTTTATCCTCTATCAATAGTACATCTCCAAGCATAATTACTCATTTAAGGTTAAAATTTCAAATGAAAAAGCAGGCAAAGATAGGTAAATCTTATTCTGGCTGAGTTTAAAATTGTGTCCGAAATGGGCAGTTAAGGCATCCGTATCGTTGATTTCATCCATAGTAAAGCTAATATCTTTTTTTTCAGGAGCATTGTTTAAAACGACAATGCATTTTTTATCGAAATACTGCCTCTGGTAAACCCATATCTGTGCATTGATAAAAATAGTTGAAAAATCACCGTATTGAAGAGCCAATTGATTTGACCGTAAATCCGAAAGCCGGGAAACGGTATTTTTTACATCCCGTTGATTTTCTGACAGCTTATCAAAAATCATCATTCTGCGGTTATCAGGGTCATTTCCGCCTGGCATACCTATTTCATCTCCATAATAAATTACCGGGATACCCGGGATGGTAAAATTAAACGCAAAAAGTAATTTCAATTTGTTGTATGCGGATGAATCGCCTACACCAATATTACGAGTCCATCCGGCTTTTTTGGCATCTTCATCAAATTTTAAGTCACCACCTGCATAAGAAATAAACCGGCCGCGGTCCTGATTACCTGAAATATTTCCCATCAAATGATGCCAGCCAAAATAATCAAAGCTGTTGAGCAAAGCTTCTTCGAGCAATTCAAAGGGTTTTTGAGCAGCAAAAACAGCCAGAGAAGCATCGTAAACATTGAAATCAAATTGAGCATCCAGCTCACCCGAATTGACATAACTTCCGATTAATTCACGTGTACCATAAGTCTCTCCTATTTGAAACAAAGGTTTTTGATAAGGTACCATTACACGCGTTTTGAGCTTGCGGGTTAAGGTGCGCCAGAAAATATGCGGGATATGCTTGGTAGCGTCATGACGAAAGCCATCGAGCTGGTAGGTTTCTACCCACCAGACTGCAGAATCGGAAAGCATTTCGTAAACTTCAGGACGGGTTAAATCGAGCGTGGGTAAGAACACATCAAACCATGTAGTTAAGCGGTATTCGTCCCAGCGCTCTGTATTCAGGCTTCCGTCAGGCAAATACAGGTCGGTTGCCCAATCAGGATGTTGCCTGTATACCGGATGATTCTTATGAACATGATTGGCGACAAAGTCGAGCAAAACACGAATGTTTTTTTCATGGGCCTGCTGCACCATCTTATGCATGGTTTGAGCATCGCCAAAATGAGGGTCAATTTCGGTAAATGAAACAGGCCAGTAGCCATGATAAGCCGAAAATTTGGTGCGGGGTTCAGGCCATAATCCCCATGCTCCTTTTGCATTTTTAACAACCGGTGAAATCCAGATGGCATTAACGCCTAAATTTTCAAAATAACCTTCCTGAATTTTTTGTATTACCCCGGCCAGGTCACCACCTTTAAAATCCGCTTTGGGTAGCACTTCCGGACTGTTTAAGGGGCGGTTGTTGGTGCTATCCCCGTCATAAAAGCGGTCTACAAAAACATTGTATAAAATCATGGAATAAAAGTCAGCCCCAGGGCCTTTTATTGTCTGGTTCAAAACCTTACCTTTTTTTAATGGTATCAGAAGGTCGTTGGAAACGCCCCGTGAATTATAGGCATAAACACGGATATAGCTTAAATCCAGGTTACTGGCTTCGTCAGGAATCTTAACAAACAGTTCTTTATTCAGATGCTCCGAAATATCCTGATTTTGCCACAGAACCAACCATTGCTCAATTTTATTATGGCTGCCAAGATAAATGCCTGTCTGATTAAATTGCTTCAAATAAATACGAGGACGAACCGATAAATCTGGATTTCCGGCTATCAACAACGAATTATATCCTCCCATGTTATTATCCACCGAGTCAGGATTTGAAGGATCTAGCATCCATTTACCATCCACGACCAGCTGATATTGGTATTTTCCCGGATTTACTTTCATTTTCAGCTTCCAGATGCCATTTTCAAAAGAAAATTCAGAACCCCGGGGATTCCAGGCATTCATTTCTCCTGCTACCTGAACTTTTTTGTATGTTTCATCTCCGGGATTAAATGTTAATTCAATTTCAACTTTCCTTGAATTACGAACAGGTATACTGTATTTTCTCTTCCCTGTAAAAACATTCATGATAAATAAAGGCGGCAAATCGGGCCGGGAAATAATGACCACTTCCTTTTTTTCAGGAAAATATTCAAATTCACAATCAGCAGTAAATTCAATCTTGCTGATTTTTTCGGGATGAAGAAAATAATCGGTTAAATAGATAGTATTGGCACCCTCGTTCAACCGGATGAGTGATGCAAGTCCAACCACATCGGTATCTTTACTGTCCGGACCGGTATTTCGTGTACAGGCAAAAAGGAATGCTGGTAATAAGGCCATATACAAAAGTTTATTTGAAATTTTCATAGCTTTTTGATTTTAGTATTCAACATTACGAACGAATGATCCAATGACCATTCTCAAAAACAATACGGTCTACATCAAAGTCAAAATTTTTACCGTCTGATTTGATGAGCAAGTCAGCATAAGGCAACAATTTACCGAAACTGATTTTCATAGCAGGATTTACTGTTGATTCAATCAAAATAAATAAACCCGGTTTGACAAATAAGCGCAGACTGATAGATTCACAAACCATAACAGCATTACCGGGTATAAACTCCATGAATTGCTGAAATGCATTTTTAATGGCATAATCATGAGCCCGGATATAAAACACACGGCTGGCACCATGATAAAGCATCTTACAGGTGTCTTTATATCCGTCTTTGTTTTTTTCTTCAAAAATTTCAAAATCTTTTTCCAGCTCGGTTTTATGATGCCCGTGATAATTTTTTTCACCCGGATAAATGGAAGTAACTTTCAAACCTATTACAGGGTAATGAGGGCTGTACTTTTTGATGAGGCGGTTAGCAAGTGTTGTTTTTCCCACATTTCTGGACGAACCGCCAATCATTATCAGTGATGGTATTTCCCATGAAGTCATTAATGCTAATTTACTCCCGGCAAATTTAAGATAAAAGCACTCAATCAGGGTCTATGGCATTCTTTTCCTCTGTCAATTTTGCCTAACTTTGCCCACTAAAATTTTATTTTCATGCTTACAATAAACCAGATTGAACATAATCCAGAACAAGTTATTCAAAAATTAAAAATCAAAGGATTTGATGCTTCGGAAAGTATTACCAGAATTATTCAACTGAATACAAAGAGAAAAGAAACCCAGAAAAAAAGAGATGACATTCAGGCCGAATCCAATAAAATATCCCGTGAAATCGGCCGTCTTTTTAAAGAAAAAAAAGTGGAGGAAGCTCAAAAGCTAAAAGCCAGGACCACCAAAATTAAAAATGAAGTAAAAAAACTGGAAAATGAATTAAATCAGATTGAGGAAGAAATTTTTCATCTTTTGATAGAGATACCCAATTTACCGCATGATTCTGTACCACCCGGTGAAGGTGAAGAAGATAATGTAGTAGTAAAACAATCAGGCGAGCCTGTTCAAAATCCAGGACATCTTCTTCCACACTGGGAAGTAGCTGCCCGGGCTGATATCATTGATTTTGAAACAGGCAACAAAGTGAGTGGTTCCGGATTTCCATTTTACAAAGGAAAGGGTGCCCGTTTACAAAGAGCTTTAATCAGCTGGTTTCTGGACAATGCTGTTGCGCAAGGTTATCTGGAAGTGGAACCTCCTTTGTTGGTCAATAAAAATACCGGCTTTGGTACCGGTCAATTACCTGATAAAGACGGCCAAATGTATCATACCGAACAGGATGATTTTTATCTGATCCCAACTGCCGAAGTACCTCTGACAAATATGTATGCCAACATGATACTGGATGAAAATCAACTACCTGTTAAATTGACGGCATACAGTCCCTGCTTCAGGCGTGAAGCAGGCTCTTACGGTAAAAATGTTAGAGGCTTAAATCGTCTTCACCAGTTTGACAAAGTCGAAATCGTACAGATTGAACATCCTGACAGGAGTTATAAAACCCTGGATGAGATGGTGGCTTATGTTGAAACGCTGGTTGCCCGTCTGGGGTTGACATACCGTATTGTAAAACTCTGCGGCAAAGACCTTAGCTTTACTTCTGCACTTACTTACGATTTTGAAGTCTGGTCGGCAGCCCAAAACCGCTGGCTTGAAGTTAGTTCTGTTTCCAATTTTGAAAGCTTTCAGGCCAACCGGATGAAACTCCGCTTTAGAGACGCCCAAAAGAAAACCCATCTTGCCCATACGCTCAATGGTAGTGCATTAGCTCTACCACGCATTGTAGCCGCTTTGCTCGAAAACAACCAGAAAGACCATCGTATTTTTATTCCTGAAGAACTGGTTTCTTATTCAGGTTTTGAATTTATTGAATTTTAAAAAATGATGCTCAGATTACTTATTCTTTTCGTTTTTAGCATCCCTTTTCTGATTCATGCCCAGGTTGTACCTCAAAAATATGAAACGGATGAATTTGAAATCACCGGACCTGCTCTTTGGAAAATGATGAAGGATGATAATTCATGGATGCCTGTCCGTTTTTTACGGATAGACCCTGTTTCAGGAAAAAGTACCGAAGCCATCAATGTTAGCTATGCCAATCTGAACGAAAACATGGACTATTTTCTTGAAGGACTGAAAAAGCAGGTTGACAGCCTGGTAGTGCTCGAAAGAGGGAAAGGTACTATTGACAATACACCTGCCGAATACGCGGTTTTTAAGTACCGTTTTCAGAACTTGGAACTGAAAAGCCAGACATGGTTGGTCATAATACCCGGAAAATTAGGCATTTACATTGGTTATATGGCACTTGAAAAAAATTACCCCGTTTATTACAAATTATTCAAAGAAACGCTGGACTCCGTTCGTTTGTATAAAGATTAAAAAGCCCCGAAAAACGGGGCTTTGACCATTATTGCTGAACAAATAATTCCATGTAGTAAACCGGTACCAGAGGTTCACCGGTAGCTCTAACAATCATATCATTCCAGCTCCATCTGGCTCCGGGTTTAAAAACTTTTTCCACAAGATATTGACCTACCTCTTTCTTATCTTTAAAACTCTGGTTTTTAATATCCTCGACCTGCAATACATGACGGCAGATATATACATAAAGCTGTGAAGCAAGCAGTTCTCCCAGCAGGTAATTGTGATAATAGCAGGGAACCGTGGCAATATGAATTTTGGTAGCCCAATCGGGTTCATTTCTTCCTTCAGGCTTTTTCACCATCTGGTATTCCTCAACCAGCTGCCACCAGAGTGTGTTCAGATCCTGTTCAGGATTTTCATAAAGAGCTTTTTCAAAACGATACATAACCTGTGACCAACGACTGAATACCAGTTGCTCCAACCGCTGAGTTTTAAAACTTTCTTCACTGATGGACTCTTTTTCATTTTCATCAATCAAACCCATGTCAAGTAACCACTGAGGATTGGCTGCCATTTTACCAAACATTTGTGCAATGGCTTCGGTAGTAAATGTATGGGCAGGCTCAGCAAGTATGAATGGCAAACTGGTGTCAATATATTTATCGTAAACTGCATGACCGAATTCATGAAGCATGGTATTCATCCAGTAATAGTTTGGTTTGATATTGCATAAAACTCTGACATCACCCTTATTATCAATATCGATACAGAAAGCATGCTGGTTTTTTCCGGGTTTTTCATATAGGTCACTTTTCTCGAGCAAATCGGTAATATCAAGACCTAAACTTGAATAATATTTTGTTGTCAGTTCTTCAATATTCTGGTCTTTAAAATATTTATCCAGATCGACTTTGTACATTTTGGGAGCTTCCTGAAAATACCTGTTTTGATAGTGCCAGGGCATCAATTGGTCGGGACTTATATGATATCGTCTGGCAAGGTATTCGTCCAGTTCCTGTTTGACCTGTATGTAAGCATCTCTTGTCATGGCATCGAGTTCATTGAAAAGAGCTTCAATTTCACCAGGGTCCTGCTCATCCAGTCTTAAACTCATTTCATGGTAATTGGAAAATCCCAGATCGCGGGCTATTTCATTTCTAAGTTTTACGAGTTGAATGATTTTGTCGGCAACCACAGGGCCAATGGCTTTATGGGCTTTCCAGACAGCTTCAAGCCTTTTGTTATCGGTGGAAGTTTTCAAAATTTCCTCCACCTCGTTATCGGTCAGGGTATCCTCCCCAACTATAGCCCTGTATGTGCTGAACATTTGTTCGATTTCATTTTGCATCTTAATGACTTTCTCCAGCCTGGCAGGGTCTATTTGTTTGGCAAGAAAACGATTGTACATCACTTCCAGCTCTCTCTTAAGCAGCTCGTCTTTAATTTCACCAGATTCTTTAAATTTTTTGAGCTGTGCAAAAGCAGCTGTGTCAGCATAAATTTTTGATAATTTGATTTCGAGTTCGGCTGCTTTGTCGTAATCTTCTTTTTTACCACTGACAGCTGCCGTAAAATAAGCTTCATTCATTTCCCGGGATAGAGGTACTACTTTTTGTTCATACTGCTGAACAAACTCTTTGAATTGATCTTCCATACTCAGTTCTTTTTCAGCTTTCTGCTTGCAACCTGCAAGCATGATAAACAATCCCAGAACACTTAAAATAACTGTATTTTTCATCATATTTTATTTTTTGATGTTTTTACAAACTTAACAATTTCAGAAATTGATGTACTACCTTGATAAAAAAAACCGCCTGCTGAATTTGGCAGACGGTTTTTCAAGAAAGCTGGCTAAAGGACTACTCAGATATTAGTTGCCATTTTGGGAGTCATTGTAGAATCTGTGATGAAACTGCAACCACAATTTCCATTGCTCTTTGGTAAGTATCAGACGAACATTTTCCATGTATTCTTTGTGGCAATTAATAATTCCCTTAATGAGGGCTTTACGAACAGGGTTGTTTTTAAGTTTGTAAATGGTTTCGTTTCTCAATTTAAGCAGTGCGGCTTTAAGCTCAGCCAGGGTTATATCTCCATTTTTGTATTTAAGGATTAAAGCCCATTTAATTTTATTGGCGCCTGCAACAATCTCACGGTTAAGATGGCGCAGTTTTATCATTAAACTGTAAACACACTTATGATGAGCCTGCATAGCCCATATTAATTTGGCTTTTTGCTCATCAGTAAGATTTAAAGTATCAAATAAATGTTTTAAATAAATCTTCCTTTTGCCGAAAATTACACTATCCTTTTTAAAGCCCTCTTCAATATTTCCTGGCATACCATCGTCAAGGATAACAAAATCTTCATCAATGGCTGGTTCCGACAGCAAAGGCTCTTCCAGATAATTATAGTCCGGTACAGTATTAACAACTTCTTTTTCCAGTAAAGCTACATCATCTGTTGAAGGCTGTGTCAAATCTTCATTTTTCTCACATGATACCATGACCAGCGATGCTATTAACACGATAACTGCTGCAAGCATCCATTTTTGATTCTTCATTTTTAATGTTTTCATTTTTTTCTCATTTTTGGTTTCAGCTTTTAGACAGCTATACATAAAATGGGTTTAATTTATTAGTAAAAAATTTTTTCCATGATTCTTTCACATTAATCAAAGTTAACTCATGTTCTTGAAATTAAAAAATTATTTTGACCGGAAAAGCAAATGGGGAATAGTGTCAGATGTCTTGTTCTTTCTATTGATAATAGGTCTGCTTATACCCCCTTCTCGGACATGGATTATTGTTCAGCTAAAAAAACTGACACTTTTCCCTCCCCGAGTGCATCAGTCCTCTGTAGAAACAC
>CAYNBC010000035.1:11128-12426 GCA_964395255.1 uncultured Sphingobacteriales bacterium
TACAGTTGCAATGCAATATGTGAAAAAGGCAATAGAAACACTGGATAAAAAAGATTTAAACTGGCCTGTTATGAATCTTGAAGGTCAGAGAACCAATTTGAAAAAATACCGGGGGAAAGTTTTGTTTGTTAATATATGGGCAACATGGTGCCCTCCCTGTATTGCCGAAATGCCTGATATCCAGCAGCTATATAATGCATTCTGCGATTCTTCCGATGTTCAATTTTTTTTAATCAGCAATGAAAATCCTGAAGATGTGGATTTATTTCTTAAAAAAAACCATTATCATTTGCCGGTTTATCTTTCTTTAAAACCACCGCCTGCAGCTCTTTCAACTTCGGGCATACCCCGTACTTTTATTATTTCAAAAGAAGGGAAAATCGTGGTGGATAAAACGGGCAGTGCAAAATGGAATAGCCGGAAAATCAGAGAATTGCTTATAGAATTAAGCCATGAATGAATCAACCGAACTGACAGAGTTTTTTTAAGAGGTCTTTTTTCAAAATTTTAATTCGTTTTCCGTCTATAGCCAGAATTTTATCTTTTCTGAATTCCGATAATGTCCGGATAACATTCTCCGTGGTCATTTCAATCAATTCTCCGATTTCACGCCTGCTAATAGGTAAGTCAAATTCATCCGATTTGTATATTTCATCGGCAAAGAAAAGTAAACTGTATGCCACCCGACCTCTCAGATTTTTGGAGTGAATTTCCGTACTGGCATCAATTATGGAATGAGATACTTTGGTCATTTTTTCAATGATTCCCAGAGCAAATTTTCCATTTTGTTCAATCATTTTTTTAACATCTTCAAGTGGTAGCATACAAACTTCCGAATCTTCCAGTGCTGAAACCGAGTAAGGATAATATTTTTCTGAGAAAACCGTAATCAAGCTGATAAAATCAAATGGTTTGGCAATTTTAATAATCTGATCTTTCCCGAATACATTGGTTTTATATATTTTGACCAGGCCTGATTTTAAATAATGAAATTTTTTGATTTCGTCACCCTGTTTACAAATGACAGTTCCTTTGGGATAACTTTCGGTTATCTTCAGATGGCAAAGAGTATTGAATTCGTCCTCCTTCAGGTGGGCAAAAACAAGGTTTTTCAGATGACATTCATCACACTCGCATTTTATCTGTGATTCGTTAGGAATGGATGGTATGGATTTCAAAATATGATTCATATCATAATGCTTTACAAAATTAAGAAAATCCCTTGATTTATAAGGAAATAATGATATTTTACCTGTTTTTCTTCTTGTGACGATTCTTTCTCAGCCTTTTTTTGCGTT
>CAYNBC010000036.1:0-1353 GCA_964395255.1 uncultured Sphingobacteriales bacterium
GGGTAAGTGTCTTTACCATTCAAAGTCAAGCTCAGGGAATTATAAATAAAAGCAAATTAATTGTTAAGAGCGGCAGTTACATAATAACCCAAAACTTTAATGCTGAATCAAGTTCAAGTAATACCATTGCCGGAAATATCTCAATAAGTGGAAATTGGACAAATAATTCAGGAAGTACCATCAATTGCACATCCGGGACTGTAACTTTTAACGGTAGCAGTACTCAATACATAACAGGCAGTGACTTAACAGCTTTTTATAACCTGACAGTTTCTTCAGGTGCCTTGGTGGAAGTGCCGGCAGACAAATATGTTACTATAAACCATAACCTTACCATTAGCGGAAGTCTTACTTTGAAAGCATCTTCCACATCCATAGCATCATTGATTGATGGAGCCTCGTCAGGAGGTACTAATACAGGAAATCTAAATGTAGAAAAATATTTGAGTGGTGGGGTTTTGCAACATTTTGTTTCATCTCCGGTACATAATGCACCCGTGACTTCGCTTTATGATGCCAATAACGGCAATTATCATATCAAATGGTACAATGAATCAGCAGGAGGTACACCCTCATCGAGATGGGTAAAAACATGGAGTACACTTGTAGATGGAAGGGGTTATGTAGCTACTTATACCAATAACACTACCCGTACATTTACGGGTTCTTTGAATACCAGTACAGATATCAGTATCAACATTACCAAAAGTGGTTCATCCCCCGGAGACGGATGGAATCTTGTGGGAAACCCTTTTCCAACACCTATCAATACTCTGGGATTTATCAGTGATAATTCAAGCATCATTACAGGTACATTATATTTCTGGGATGATGACGGTACCCAGGGAAGCGGGTATTCAACAAGCGATTATGCTACCATCAATGGCAGCGGGAGTACATCATCAAGTGATCAGGGAAATGCTCCTGGGAATTATATTCCTATTGGGCAGGCATTTTTTGTTGAGAAGTCGTCATCAGGAACGAGTTCCCTTGTTTTCAAAAACAGCAGGCGAGCCCATGTTTCTTCCTCAAACTATCAATTTTTTATACCCGACCCTTTTCTCATCCAACGGTTCAAATTAGCCTTAAAAAATGACGAATCTTTATACAATGAAATATTAATTGCCTTTCATGAAAAAGGAACAGAAGGTTTTGATAATATGTATGATGGAAAGAAGTTGAGAGGCAATCCTGATATTGCACTTTATTCCATCAACAATGGTTTTCAATACTGTATTCAGGCTTTGCCACCACCTGGCAATGAAGATGTAATTGTAGCCCTGGGTTATATGTGCAGTAAAAGTGGAGAATATGTTTTTACAAAAATCAACGAAGAAAACATTCCCGAATCAA
>CAYNBC010000036.1:1363-12400 GCA_964395255.1 uncultured Sphingobacteriales bacterium
GAAGTAGATATCAGGCACGAAGATTATCAGTTTTACACGGATTCAGGGGAATATAACGAACGATTTTTACTTCTTTTTCAGCCTGTTTCCAGTTCCATTAACAAACCGGCAAAGAATATCGAGCTCACTTATCAAAATGGAAATTTAATTCTAACAAGCCCGGATGTCAATGGAAATTGTCGGGTTCAAGTCTATCATTTAAATGGTCAACTAGTTTTTCAAAAACAATTAACACTTAACTACCGTGAGTACCTGGATATTTCTTCCTTAGCAGCTGGTTACTATCTGGTCAGAATCATAAAATCAGATTATATTTTTCAAGAAAAATTATTGATAAAATGATACAAAAAATGAAAAAGTGTTTATCCGTAATTGGTATGCTCATTATTTCAGGATGCGGGTTGAAAACATTTTCTCAGCCCACAATCATTACTGATAATTCGAGCTATACAACCGGAGAGACGAGCGCGGTACTGGATGTTTATTCAACTTCAAGAGGAATGTTGATACCCAGAATGACAGCGGCTCAAAAATCGGCCATTTCCAGTCCTGCCACAGGCCTGATGGTTTATCAAACCGATGGAACTTCAGGATTCTATTATTATGACGGGTCTTCCTGGGTTCAACTTACTTCAGGCTCGAACAGTACATACCTGAAAGCTGATGGGACAACCTCACTAACCGGTAATTTACGACTGAACAACAACTATCTTTCCAATGACGGTGATAATGAAGGTATAAGAGTGGACAATAGCGGTAATGTGTATATAGGGGGAGCCAATATCAATCATTTATTTTATGTAACTTCATCGACTAAAAACCGGGCTATTGGTTCACGCCTTACAACAACTTCAGGGGATAACTATGGTGTTTTTGTTCAGGTGGATGGAGCATCTACGACTTCCAATGAAACGAATTGCGGTGTGTATGCTCTGGCTTATGGTAAAACCGGAAGCAGCAGTGCCAATTACGGAATATATGGTAATAGCACTGGAACAGGAACCTGGAATTTTGGAGTTCTGGGCAAAAGCACAGGCACTGTAAGTTCAGGAACTACCTACAATTATGGAGTATATGGACTGGCAAGCGGAAATAATAACCAGAATGTAGGAGTGTGGGGAGAATCAGAAGGAACTGGTTCTTTCAATGCTGGTGTAGCAGGAAGGGCTCAAACGAATGGAACTACCAATTACGGAGTATACGGTGGAGCCTATGGTAATCAAACGAACTATGCCGTTTATGGTTATGCAACAGGAGGAACCAATAATTATGCGGTTTATGGCTATGCTACAGGAACCAATCCTTATTCTTTCTATGGAGGTGCTGGTACACTATATAATAATGGTAATGTAGGTATTGGAACTACCTCTTTCGGTACCTCAGCTGATAAGGTACTTGCCATTGGAAATGGTACGGCCCCTACAAGCAGTATAGCTAATGGCGTACAGCTTTATGCCGAAGATGTTTCGGCTTCATCTGAGCTCAAAGTAAGGGATGAAGCAGGAAATATTACTACACTTTCCCCCCACAATTTTAGTCTCGTTCAAAAAAGCGAACCCATGGCCTGGTCATTTTATAGTGAAAACTCATCCCTTCAACAAAGGGTTAATGTGGACATGATGAAGGCAATCAGGCTTATTGAGCAACTGAGTGGAGAAAAACTGGTTTATATCCAGGACATGAACACCGGTGAAATGATTGAGAACAACAATTATAAAACCGGACAAATTGAGCTTTTACTGGAACAAATTGAATACCTGAAAAGAAAAGTTGAAAAACAAGAGAAAAGAATAGAAAAACTGGAAAGAAAACTAAAAAACAAATAATTATTCTTCCGCATACAATCTGACAATATTCAAAATAACTTCGACCGCCTTTTGCATTGACTGGAGAGGAATGTATTCGTATTTTCCATGAAAATTATGTCCACCTGTAAAAATATTGGGACAGGGTAAACCCATGTAAGACAACCGTGCTCCATCAGTACCACCCCTGATAGGCACCACATGAGGTTTAACCCCTGCCATCTCCATGGCTTTGATGGCTTTTTCTACTACATGATAAACAGGTTCAATTTTTTCACGCATGTTATAGTATTGGTCTTTTAGCTCTAACTCAATAACTCCTTCACCATATTTATTGTTGAGGTAGTCGGTAATTTTTTGTACCCTTTGTTTCCGTAATTCAAAAAGAGCTTTATCATGATCACGGATAATGTATTGTAGAAAAGCATGTTCCACAGTGCCTTCCATTTTTATCAGATGGTAAAAGCCTTCATAATCCTGGGTATGTTCAGGTCGTTCGTGGGGTGGTAGCATGGAATTAAACTCCATAGCCACAAGCATGGCATTCAGCATTTTATTTTTGGCATAGCCGGGATGGATGTTATTACCGCGTATATTTATTTTGGCCATGGCAGCGTTGAAGTTTTCATATTCCAGTTCACCTATTCTTCCGCCATCAATGGTATAAGCATAGTCAGCTCCAAATTTTTTAACATCAAAATAGTCAACTCCTCTGCCTATTTCTTCATCAGGGGTAAAACCAATTTTAATGGTTCCATGCTTTATTTCGGGATGATGTATTAAATATTCAACAGCAGTCATTATTTCAGCAATTCCGGCTTTATCATCAGCACCGAGCAGGGTAGTTCCGTCTGTTGTAATCAGGGTTTGTCCTTTGTACATTTTCAATTCCGGATATTCCGATACCCTGAGCACAATATTTTTATCTTTATTCAACACAATATCGTCTCCGTTGTAATTTTCAATAATCTGAGGATTTACATTGAATCCGGGCATATCCGGGCTTGTATCCATATGTGAGATGAAACCTATAACAGGCACCTTTTTATCCATGTTGGCAGGCAAGGTAGCCATTATGTAACATTTGTCATCCAGCTCAACATCCTTCAATCCCATGCTTTTCAATTCTTCAACAAGCAAGCGGGCCAGTTGAAATTGTTTGTGCGAAGAAGGTGTTGAGGATGAACTTTCGTCTGATTGAGTATCAATTTTTACATACCTTAAAAATCTTTCAAGTATTTCCATAGACATTTATTTTAAATTAATCATCTTTTTTTGCTCTCAATGATTCCCAAATTAAATAAGTACAAATCAGAGTAAACATAAATAAACCGAGAATTTCGGCAGCATGAGATTCGAACCATTCAGCATTAACAAGATTAATACCTGCAAACCTGAGAAAAGCACTGACAACGCCCATAAGGGCACCTCCGGCAATAAATCCGGAAGCAATCAGGGTTCCTCTTTCTCGTCTTTTCCTGTTTAACTGTTCATCATTTGAGCGTGTGCTAACATACCAGGCAATAATACCTCCAACCAGCAAAGGTGTGTTTAAATCGAGAGGTATAAACATTCCAAGAGCAAAAGGCAAAGCAGGGACTTTAATCATGGTTAAAATCAACGAAAGGAATGCCCCTGCAATATAAAGCGACCATGGGGCAGGTTTTCCTGACATCATGGGTTCTATCACGGCTGCCATAGCATTGGCCTGAGGAGCGACCATAGCATGCTCACCCGTAAAACCATATGTTTTATTCAGCAGAATAATTACACCGCCAACAGTAGCTGCTGAGACCAGTGTTCCCAGGAACTTCCATGTTTGCTGTTTATAAGGAGAAGAACCTAACCAATAACCAATTTTTAAGTCAGTAATAAATCCACCGGCCATGGCCAGTGCGGTACATACCACTCCACCAATGAGCAAGGCGGCTATCATACCTTCTTTTCCTTTCAAGCCTACAGCTGTCATAACAACAGCTGTTAAAATCAAAGTCATTAAGGTCATTCCCGAAACGGGGTTTGTTCCAACAATAGCGATGGCATTGGCTGCCACGGTTGTAAACAAAAACGCAATAATGAATACAATGAGTAGTGCAATAAAGGCATATCCCCAGTTGTTGAGCACACCAAACTGAAAAAATACAAGAATTAAAATCAGGGTAATGATGAGAGAAACCAGAATAAAGCTCATCGGCAAATCCCTGTCGGTTCTTAAAACTACGCCATTGGATTTTTTTCCTGCAAAAGTTTCTTTAAATGCCAGTTGAACAGCAGATTTAATAATGCCAGAAGAACGAATAATGCCAATAATACCTGCCATAGCAATACCACCAATACCGATCTGCCGGATATAATTTTTGAATATTTCTTCAGGAGACATTTCAGATAACAAAGCCGTAACATTGGCTCCCACAGCTATGGTTTGTCCATCGGCAAAATGATTTACAAGAGGAATTAAAACATACCAGCCGACAAAAGAACCAGCACAAATAATGGCTGCATATTTAAGACCTATAATATAGCCAAGACCCATTACAGCAGCACCCACATTCAATTTAAAAACCAGCTTAAATTTGTCAGCGAGAACCTGACCAAAATGAAAAACACGCGTAGTAAAAACTTCGCTCCACCACCCAAAAGTAGCAATAATAAAATCGTAAATTCCGCCAATCAGCCCGGCAAAAAGCAGAAGTCTTGCCTGTTTGCCTCCCTTTTCTCCGGAAACCAGAACTTCAGTGGTTGCAGTGGCTTCAGGAAACGGAAGTTTCCCATGCATGTCTTTTACAAAATATTTTCTAAAAGGAATTAATAAGAGCATACCAAGGATACCACCCAGCAGGGAGGAAAAAAAGACCTGATAAAAATGAGCAGACAAATTGAGAATATAGAGGGCAGGTAAAGTAAAAATAGCACCAGCCACAATCAAACCAGAACTGGCTCCAATCGATTGAATAATCACATTTTCACCCAAAGCATTTTTTCTTTTTGAAATACTGGATAGCCCAACAGCAATAATAGCGATGGGTATTGCGGCTTCAAAAACCTGTCCTATTTTTAGTCCGAGATAAGCAGCGGCAGCTGAAAAAACCACTGCCATCAAAACGCCCAGAGATACCGACCGAAAATTTACTTCCGGATATTCTTTATGAGGTGACATGATAGGTTGGTACACCTCACCTTCTTTCAATTCAGTATAAGCATTTTCGGGTAAACCTTTAATTACTTCCTTGTTTTGATTTTCCATACCTCTCAGATTTAAAAAATCAAAAGTAAAAAGATTTCCCAAAAACAAAGGAAGTAATCAGGCTGATAGTGATGAAATCATTTGGCGTTTTGCCAGAATTCCTCCATTTCTTCGAGGGTTAAATCGCGAAATGATTTTCCGCTTTTTTTGATGGATTCTTCCATTTTATTAAAGCGCTCAATAAACTTTCTATTGGTTTTTTCAAGGGATGAGTCGGGATTTATTTTTAAAAACCGGCTTAAATTGATAAGACTGAACAATATATCTCCAAATTCATCTTCCAGTTTATCCATATTTTGTGGATGTTTGCTGGCAACTTCCTCAAACTCAGCTATTTCTTCTTTAATTTTATCCCAAACCCCTTTCTGGTTGTGCCAGTCAAATCCAACTCCTGCAGCTTTTTCTTGAATTCTTAATGCTTTAATCACCGAGGGTAAAGCTTCAGGCACCCCGGAAAGAGTGGATTTTTTACCATTATCCAGTTTAATTTTTTCCCAATTGTCTTTTACTTCTTTATCGGTTGTAGCAATTACATCACCATAAATATGGGGATGCCTTTCAATTAACTTCAGATTGATGGTTTCCAGAACATCCACCACATCAAAGGCTTTTTTTTCTTCGCCCAATTTGGAATAAAAAGCAATATGGAGCAATAAATCGCCCAACTCTTCTTTTATATCCTCCATCGATTTATTCATGATGGCTTCTGAAAGTTCATAAGTTTCTTCAATGGTTAAAATTCTCAAAGATTCGAGAGTTTGTTTTTTGTCCCATGGGCATCTGGCCCTTAAATCATCCATGATAGAAAGCAATTTGCCAAATGCTTCAAGTGCTTGTTTTCTTCTTTCTTCATTCATAGTACAAATCTGATAATTTATTTTTGAACCACATTGGTATTCTTTTTGACGAATTATCACTTAATTTTGCAAAATCATGATTTTACTACTCAAAACTATTGCCGTATTTGCCGTTGTCGTAGGGATTTCGGTCGCTTTGATGAACATAAAAATGTTTTTTAAACGAAATGGTAAACTGGAAAAGTCCTGTACAGCCAAACATCGTGTTTTAAAGTCGAAAGGTATAGAAGATTGCGAAACCTGTGGTCAAAATCCGCTGGAATGCAGCCTGGACAATCAGGAACATGATGCGTTTATCCATCAGGTGAATGCTCAAAATCCTTGATTTTATTACTTATTTCGGAGGAAATATAATAATCATATTTTCCATGGTTATCAAGGATTAAAAACAGGGAAACAGAATCAAGACTATCCAGATACATGGCATTATTTTTCCCCAGAACCATAATTGCAGTGGCCAGGGCATCAGCCGTCATGCAATCCAGAGCCAGTACCGTAGCCGATAATACGGAGTGCTGAACAGGATAACCAGTAGAAGGGTCGATAGTATGGGCATAGCGTTTTCCGTTCTTATAATAAAAATTCCGGTAATTCCCCGAAGTCGCAACAGCAATATTAGTAATTTCAAGAACTTTATCAATTTCTCTTTCCCCCTCAAGGGGTTTTTCAATGCCCACCCTCCATAGATTTCCCCTGGAATTTTTTCCTTTCACTCTGACTTCACCACCAATTTCAACCATGTAATTATGAATATGATGATTTTCAAGCAGGTTCGCAATTAAATCCACACCATATCCTTTGGCAATGGCCGAAAAATCAAGCATTACTCCAGGCATAACTTTAATCAATGAATCATCCTTGAGAAAAACTTTGTCCATGCCCACAAATTGTTTCAAGCTGTCAATCATCTGGCTGTCAACATGTGAATAATTTTCAAAGCCAAATCCCCAGGCATTGACAAGAGGCATAACGGTAGGGTCAAAAGCTCCTTTCGTGAGCTCATTAATTTCCCGGGATTTTAAAAAAACTTTTTTCATGAAACTATCGACCACAATCCCACGATTAGAGCGATTAAACCGGGATATTGCTGATTCAGGTATATAGGTGGAAACAGATTGATTAAATTCCTTTAATAAATGATGTATCTCATCCGACAAATCTTCCTGCATGTCGGAATTATACTGAATGTGATAGGTGGTGCCCATGGTTTCACCACTTATGGACAAATATTTATTCTTCTGGCAGGAAAGTAAAAGAAAAATAAGGCAGAAAACACAAATAAAATGCTTCATGGGTATGATTGACTTCTATTCTCTTAAATCAATAATATTGACACCGGGGTATCTGGATTTATCGAATATAAACAATTTGTCATTCAATGGAATATTGCTTTTTGTTTCTTTGATATCAAAAGTGACAATGATTCCCTGATTTTTATAAAAGGTCTGAAGTTTTACAATTTCTCCCGTATTTTTATCAATAAACATTTTGACTTTATAATAGTTCAAGGATTTATCGTTGGGTGTTAATTCAACGAGTTTGGTCAATCTTTCTCCCACTTTATAAATACCCGCGTAGCCTGCCAGGTAATCTTTGTCCCACATGGTAAAAATTTTATCCGGAGCAAATTCAAGGTCATCAGGGTCATAAACCGAGACCTGAGCCTCATTGGCTTCTTTCATATATGTCCAGATATTTTTTTCATCGGTAATAATCAGCTGGTTATCAAGGTCAATCCTAAATTTGTTGCCTTTCACATAAAATACTCCGTTCTGGGAATCTTTTTCATCATCCATTCTATTTTCAAAAATGTATTTGAAATCCACTTTGTAGGAATCATAACCTCTGTATTTGCTAACTGTTTTTTTTATCAACTGATTCCCTAAAACTTCATCATACTGGGCATAGGCATAAAAAGTCCAGAGAGTAAAAATTAAAATCAGAATAACAGGATAGTTTTTCATGCGGATGATTTGTTGTCCCGAAGGTTTTTCAAAAATTGTTCCAGTTCATATTCATCCGGAATTAAAACGGCTCTTGCTTTACTTCCTTCAAAAGGACCAACAATACCTGCTCTCTCGAGCTGATCAATAATTCTTCCTGCACGATTATAACCCAGTTTTAATCTTCGTTGCAAAAGAGATGTTGACCCCTGCTGATGTTGAACCACAATGCGGGCGGCTTCTTCAAATAGCTCATCATATTCCTCAGTATCACCATTAATACCTGCTATTGAACTGCTTTCTTTTTCGACCTCTGGCAACAAATAGGAATGTCCGAAACCGGGCTGGTCAGCAATAAACTCAACAATATTTTCAATTTCGGAAGTATCAATATAAGCACATTGGATTCTTATCAGATCACTACCGCTGGAAAAAAGCATGTCCCCCCTGCCCACCAGCTGTTCAGCACCTTTGGCATCCAGAATGGTTCTGGAATCTACAGATGCAGTTACCCTGAAAGCTATCCGGGCAGGAAAATTGGCTTTAATGGTGCCTGTGATAATATTCACCGATGGTCTTTGTGTAGCAATAATCAAATGAATACCAATAGCCCGGGCTAATTGTGCGAGTCTGGCAATGGGCATTTCAACTTCTTTTCCTGCCGTCATCATCAAATCGGCCAATTCATCAATGACAAGTACAATGTAAGGCAGGTAACGGTGTCCTTTATCCGGATTTAGTTTTCTTTTGACAAACTTTTCATTGTATTCGATTATGTTGCGTACGCGAGCCTCTTTAAGAAGGATATAGCGTTGGTCCATTTCCTGTGTGAGGGATTTTAGCGTACCAATAACCTGATCCACATCGGTAATAATGGAAGTTTCGGAATCTGGTAATTGAGCCAGAAAATGTTTTTCCAGACGGGCATAAAGACTTAATTCTACTTTTTTGGGGTCAATGAAAACAAATTTAACATTAGCAGGATGTTTTTTATATAAAAGAGAAGAAATGATAACATTGATTCCCACAGATTTACCCTGGCCGGTTGCACCAGCAATTAAAAGATGTGGCATTTTCGTTAAATCAGCGATAAAAACTTCGTTGGAAATGGTTTTGCCCAGTGCAACAGGCAATTCATACTGACAATTACGAAATTTTGAAGAAGATAAAACGGAACGGATAGAAACCAATTCGGGGTCTTTGTTAGGAACTTCTATACCTATAGTTCCTCTGCCTGGAATGGGAGCAATTATTCGAATTCCAAGAGCCGATAAACTTAAAGCAATATCATCTTCAAGATTTTTGATTTTGGAAATCCGGATACCAGCAGCCGGTACAATTTCATACAGAGTAATGGTAGGGCCTACCGTGGCTTTGATTTTATCAATTTCAATTCCGTAGTTGCGCAGAGTCTGGATAATGAGATTTTTTCTTTCTTCGAGCTCATTCTGATTGATTTGTTTATCCGTTTCGCCATAATCTTTCAACAAATCCAGAGGTGGTAATTTATAATTGGAAAGTTCCAGTGTTGGGTCATAATCTTCCTGCTCCAATTCTGAAACTGTTCCGTTTTCTTCATCACCATGGGCTTTTTCCACTTCAAAACTGATATCGGAACTGCCATCTATAACCGGTTCGGGTTCAGGCTTCTCTTCATCTATGGGCATTTCTTCGGATGTGGTTTCTTTTTGCTCCGTTAATTCCGGTTCACTTTCAGGAGAAGATGGCATTTCTTCACCCTCTTCTTCACTATCATCATCTTCTTCCAGAACATACTTAATTTTTTTGTCTTTCTTTTTTAATCTCCAGGAAGGAATTTTAAGGCTAAAATTAAACCTGACCAACAAATAAACAAGCAAGGATGCCAATAATATCAAAACGATACCGATCGAGCCGATTAATTTTCTCAATGCGTAAAATGCATGATATCCAAATCCTCCGCCCAGAAGGTCGATAGAATTATGAAAAACGAAACCCAGAAAAAGTGATATCCAGAGAGTTAAAAAAATGAATTCAGGAATAGCTTTTTTAAAAGATATTACCTTGATATCAAAATACATCCTTATTCCTGCCAGGGTAATCAGAGGTATAAAAAGAAATGAAGCAATTCCAAACCATCTGCATATAAAAAGATGTGATAAATAAGCGCCCAGCAGCCCTGCAATGTTATGAATCAACTCCGGCTTGAGTTCTTTAAATGATTTTACCAGATGGTTAGTTTCATTAATCAGGCTTTGATCATATTTCCAGGTAAAGAAAAAGGAAACAAAAGAAAAAAAGAGGAGAAGTGCACCGAGTAAAAGAAGAATTCCAATTATTTTCTTTACTTTTTCAGCGCTTGAAGCATTTTTAAATTGGGTACCGGAAAATTTTCCAGACCTCTTTTTTTCTTTTTTTTCTTCCGGGTCATAAAATTTATTTTCAGGTAATTTTTTTTTCCTGGGCATAATATATCAGGACTTAAATTCCAATCAGTGTTTTTTGTTCAATAAATTCCTCCATTAAATGGGGTGATTGTTCAAGAATGTTTCCCACCACGGCAATATCGGCACCTGCCTGATATACTTTTAATAATTGATGAGGGCTTCGTATACCTCCGCCTACAATTAAAGGGACGGAAATATTTTGCTTAACAGCACGAATCATGTCTTCACTTACAGATATAAGGGCTCCACTTCCACCATCAAGAAAAATGTATTTAAGACCCAGCAATTCACCCGCAATAGCTGTATTGACAGCAATATCGGTTTTATTGGAAGGAATAGGCGTAGTATTGCTAATGTAGGAAACTGTTGTAGGCAATCCACTATCTATCAACATGTATCCTGTTGGTAAAATTTCCAGTTTACTTAATTTCAGCAAAGATGCAGCTTCTACATGCCGGCCAATTAAAAAATCAGGATTACGTCCTGAAATCAAGGATAAAAGTAAAATGCCGTCAGCTTGAGGGTTTATCTGATTAATGCCTCCGGGGAAAATAATCACAGGTTTGTCACAACTATCTTTTAATATTTTTATGTATTGGTCAAGCCGGTCAAAGGACAATAAACTTCCTCCTACCAGAATTAAATCGATACCTTCAAGAACTGATTTCAAACCGTTTAACCTTCTGGTAAATGAATCAACATCTTCTTTATCAGGGTCCACCAACCAGGCAAATAGCTTTTGTTTTTGATTTATTTTTTGAG
>CAYNBC010000037.1:0-1642 GCA_964395255.1 uncultured Sphingobacteriales bacterium
CCAAAAGAGCAATACCTCTGGCATTAATTATCAATGAATTAATTACTAATTCGGTTAAGCATGGTTTTAAAGGACAAAAAAATTTTGCAATCGGTTTTAACATGCAAATTAACCAAAACGAGCTTGAAGTAAAAGTCACCGATACGGGAGAAGGTATCAGCAATCCCGAATTGATTAAATCACCTAATAGTACAGGGCTGGAGTTGGTTAAACTCCTAACCAGCCAATTAAACGCCAGGTTACATTATCAAAAAATTAATCTGAGCGAATTTGTAATATGTTTTAAACTATAAAAAATGAATTCCCATAAAATCTTAATTGTCGAAGATGAAGCATTAATTGCAAAGGAAATCGAGATTTTACTCAACGAAATAGGTTATACAGTTGTATGCAAGGTTGCCGATATACTGGAAGCAAAAAAACACCTGGAAATTCAAAAAATTGATTTGGCTCTTGTTGACATTAACCTGAATCGAAAAGATGAAGGGATTCAATTTGCCCGCTATCTGTCCACACAAAAAATTCCCTTTATTTATGTCACTTCTTATTCTGACAAGGAAACAGTACAAAAAGCACTTCAATCCAATCCAGATGGATATATTTTAAAACCGGTCAGCAAAGAAGATCTGTTTACCACTATCGAAACGGTAATGAACAGGTTGATTAAATCGGAAGAAAATGGGCAAAAAAATTCAATCAGAAAAATAATATTAACAAACAACAACAAAAAGATACCTGTTTTATCTAATGATATTTATTGGATTAAATCGGATGGTATTTATCTTGAAATCGAAACAACAAATAAAAAATACCTGGAAAGAAATACCTTTCAAGGATTACTCGCTAAATTAAATGATCCTGACATCGTTCAAGTACACCGTTGCTGGTATGTAAACATAAACCATATCAGGGAATTTACATCAAAAACATTAGTTATTAAGGATCAGGTAATTCCAATATCGCGTAGTTATAAAAACAAAATCAAAAATTTATTGAATCCATAAAAATCCTCAAGATTGCGGCTTTTGTCAAACCGAAGCTAAAGCTAAAACGGTTGGCAACCTTCTTCAGGCTCTTCAACGGTAGCTTCTTTGACAGGAGCTTATTCTTCAATTTCAGCCGTATCTTCTTCATCAGCTTATTCAGCTTCTTCTGTTACAGTTTCTGCTTCCTCAGTTACTTGTTCGGTAGCTTCTCCAGTTCCCTCATCTTTGCTTTCTTTTTGATGATTGCATGGAATGAAAACAGCCATCCCGGTTCAAGCTACCAAACTGAGATACAGTTCTGTGGTTTAAGATTTAATTTAACCCAAAACAATATTATTATAAGCTGACGACTAAAAAGAAATCCTTAAATTTAAAAATATTTACTTCTTTTTTTTATATATCCGAATTTTGCTACAATAAGGGTTACTTTTGACAAAATACTTAATTAAATAATGTTATCAGCTGAGCTAAATAAAGAACAAAAAATAATCGAACAATTAAAGAAAAATGACAATGAGGCAATAAAAACCGTTTACAAAAATAATTTTCCTTCAGTGATGCATTATATAGTTTTAAATAATGGTACTTTACAGGAAGCAAGAGACATTTATCAGGAAGCCTTTTTAATTTTTCTGGATAAAATCAAAGAAAAAGGA
>CAYNBC010000037.1:1652-11645 GCA_964395255.1 uncultured Sphingobacteriales bacterium
GAATTGTAAAATAAACACTTTTATTTATTCCATAGCACGCAGATTATGGCTCATCGAATTACACTATAAATCAAAATTTTCGGCAACTAATGAAATCTTTGAAGTTCATCCTTATATTGACTGGTCTCCTGAAGAGGAATGGCTTGAAAAAGAAAAACAATTAAATACCTTAAAACACTGTATCGATCAATTGGGAAGCCCATGCAAAGACTTACTTCAGGATTTTTACTACCACAAGATGAGCATGGAAGAAATTGCCAGAAAAAACGGTTATGCCAACACAGACACGGCCAAAAACATGAAATATAAATGTTTGCAAAGACTTAAAAAACATTTTCAAAAGCTTTATAAAGCCTATTGAAATGGACGACAGAATATTACAGTTCTTACATCATGAAATGTCAGAAGAAGATAAACAAGAGTTCTTAAAGGAGCTTGAAGCAAATCCGGAATTGAAAGAACAGCTCCAGGAGTATCAAAATTTTGAAGATTTAACAAAACTTTATTTTGAGAGGAAAGCTGGAAAACAAAAACTTGATAACATCTATAAACTCTCCGAAGGAAAACTGAAGAAACAATACAGCCGGGTTATGCCCCGCAAATCGTTTAATATTTATCATATAGTCATTTCTTCTGTTATTGCCGCATTGCTTGCCATTGCTGCCATCTCGGCTATCTTTTATAAAGTAATTTTAATGGATTATAATCAAAAACTTACGGAATATTCCGACCTGAAAAATGATATCAACAAAATCTCATACCAGCAAAAATCTATCTGGAACAAGCTTCTCAGCTCTGAAAAAAGTAATATACATTATAGTGGTACCGGCTTTGCCATTTCTCAAGAGGGTTTACTTGTTACCAGCTTTCATCTGGTCGGGAATTTCGACACTGTCATGGTAAGCCAGTTTACAGACACAATTCATTCCTATAAAGCCAGGGTTGTCTTCAAAGCAAGTGATAAAGACATTGCCTTGCTTCAAATCGTTGATTCTACTTTCACTGGTTTTTCGGACATTCCGTATCGTTTTTATACAGGAAACATTGAGCTGGGTGATTATGTTTTCACCCTTGGATTCACGAAAAAAGACATTGTGTTTAACGATGGCAGTATCAGCTCACTGACAGGATACAACGGTGATAGTTCCTCTTTTCAGGTATCTATTTCAGCCAATCCCGGCAACAGCGGAGGACCTGTTATTACTGAAAAAGGTGAAATTATTGGTATTATAAGTGGTAAAAATATAACGCGCGAGGAAACCACCTATGCTCGCAGAGCCGATAATATCATCGCCTGTGTTGATTCGTTCAATACCCACTCGCAGGAACAGAAAATCAAACTACCTGTATATAACCGCATACGGTGGTTGAACAAACAAAGTAAAATTAAGGGAATCATCCCTTACATATTCAGAGTGGAAGTTAAAAAATAATTCTTACGAATTTTCCTTTGGCTCCTGTTGGTCTTCCTTTTTTCCTTTACCTGATGATTCGGGCAACTCCAGATTTTTGTTTTTGAGCAATTCTATTTCAAGCTCTTCTCCGTTTTCAGCAACTTTAACAAGGAATGTATCATTTTTCTTAAGGTCAGATTTGAGTAATTCTTCTGCAACTTTGTCTTCCAGATATTTTTGAATGGCTCGTTGAAGAGGTCTTGCTCCATATTTGGGGTCATAGCCTTTCTTTACCAGAAAATCAATGGCTTCTTCAGTTAGCTCAAGGTTATAGCCCAGTTCAAGGATTCGTTTCTTAAGGTCAGACAGAGGATTTTTGATGATTTCGCGGATATGTTCTTCATTCAAACTGTTGAAGATAATAATATCGTCTACTCTGTTTAAAAATTCAGGGCTGAAGTATTTTTTCAATTCTTTTTCAATGATGGATTTTTGATAGTCCCCGCTCAATTCTTTGGCAGCAAAGCCAATTCCAGCACCAAAATCTTTTAATTGCCTGCTTCCAATGTTGGAAGTAATAATTATAATGGTATTACGAAAGTCAATTTTTCGTCCCAGGCTGTCATAAATAAATCCTTCATCAAGAATCTGAAGCAAAATATTATGTACATCGGGATGAGCTTTTTCAATTTCATCCAGTAGAACAACCGAATAAGGTTTTCTTCTTACTTTTTCAGTAAGCTGACCGCCTTCTTCATAACCTACATATCCGGGAGGAGAACCAATGAGTCGGGAAACATTAAATTTCTCCATGTATTCGCTCATATCAATGCGAATCAAGGAATCGTAGGAGTCAAAGAGATAACGGGCCAGTTCTTTACCCAGCTCTGTTTTTCCCACGCCTGTAGGACCCAGGAAAATGAAAGAGCCTATGGGGCGGTTGGGGTTTTTCAATCCGGCACGGGTTCTCTGGATTGCTTTTGTAAGCCTTTTGATGGCATCATCCTGTCCTATAATACGGGATTTGAGTTCTTTTTCCATGTTAAGTAACCTTAGCCCTTCATTGCGTGCAATACGCTTGACGGGTATGCCTGTCATCATGGCTACTACTTCAGCTACATGCTCTTCAGTAACCGTAAAACGATGTTTTTTACTTTCTTCTTCCCATTTATGTTTTTGAATTTCAAGCTGGCTAAGCAATTTTTTCTCTTTGTCTCTCAGATGAGCAGCTTCTTCATATTGCTGTCTTCTGACAGCGTCATTTTTCAAGCTCCTGACCTTTTCAATTTCATTTTCAAGGTCAACAATTTCTTTGGGAACATGAATATTGGAGATATGTACACGGGCACCGGCTTCATCAAGCAGGTCAATAGCTTTATCAGGGAGGTTGCGGTCGTTGATATAGCGGTCACTAAGAGTCACACAGGCTTTAATAGCTTCGTCTGTATAATAAACCATGTGATGGTCTTCGTAGCGGTCTTTGATATTTTCCAAAATTTCAAGAGTTTCCTCAGGTGTAGGTGGATTTACCATAACAACCTGGAACCTTCTTTCAAGGGCACCGTCTTTTTCGATATGCTGACGATATTCATCCAGTGTTGTAGCACCGATGCACTGTAACTCCCCTCTGGCCAGTGCAGGTTTAAACATATTGGATGCATCCAGGGAACCGGAAGCGCCACCGGCACCTACAATGGTATGCAATTCATCGATGAACAAAATTACATCCTTGTTATTTTCAAGTTCATTAAGTACGGCTTTCATTCTTTCTTCAAACTGGCCACGATACTTTGTACCTGCCACCAGTGAAGCCAGATCGAGAGCTACAATCCTTTTGTTAAAAAGTACGCGTGATACTTTTCTCTGCACTATTCTCAGAGCCAGACCTTCTGTAATAGCAGATTTTCCTACGCCCGGTTCTCCAATCAATACGGGATTATTTTTCTTTCTACGGCTGAGAATCTGCGATACTCTTTCTATTTCATTTTCTCTTCCTACAATGGGGTCGAGTTTACCTTCTTCTGCCAGTTTGGTCAGGTCTCTTCCAAAATTGTCCAGTACCGGTGTTTTTGACCTCTCAGAACGCGTCCTTGATTCGGAACCTGAATATTTTCTTGGCTCTCTTTCAAATTCTTCTTCATCGTCTTCATCGGAAGGAGGCATGGCCTGATCATAGAAATTTTCCATGAGTTCCTTTTTCACTACATAGTAGTTTATGGAATAGCGGTTCAATACTTTGCAGGCAATATTATCTTCATCTTTAAGAATAGACAATAACAAATGTTCGGTATCAATAATATCGCTTTTCAATATACGGGCTTCAAGGTAAGTCATTTTTAATACATTCTCTGCCTGACGGGTCAAAGGTATATTTCCTTTAACGGGATTTTCGGGATGGGCTGTCCCTTTAATGATGTCTTCGATGCTTTTTTTCAAGTCCTGCATGTTGATATCCAGATGCTCAATGGTTTTAACGGCTTTACCTTCTCCTTCCCGAATGATGCCAAGTAATAAATGTTCAGGTCCTATATAATCATGTCCCAGACGGATAGCTTCTTCTCTGCTGTATTGTATAACATCCTGTACTCTTGGTGAAAATTTAGCATTCATATTTCTAATTCCTTTTCGATAATAGGTATTGTCAATTATTGAGCCAATTTCCCATCCAGCCCCTATTAATCATATTTATGTCAAAATTACAATATTCCGACACCATTTACAATAAAAGCTAAAAAGTAATCCACATTTTCAAAAAAAAGAGCCTTCTCCTGAAGGAAAAGGCTCTTTTGATGCAGCATAATTCAAAGCGAATTACTGTTTTATCAAAGGTTTTACGGTTCTAAACCCATTTTCAAAATCAAGTTGTAACCAGTAAACTCCTTTTTCCAGCTTATGTAAATCCAGAACATTATCTTTTTTGTTCATCCATTGTTTATGAAGGACTTTGCCGGTTACATCGACCACTGAAATGACAAAGTTACCTGTTGGACTATTGTTTTTCAAATATAGATAATCTTCTACCGGATTGGGATAAATCAATATAAGTTCGGGTTTGTTGAATTCATCTATGCCCGTAACAAGTATATATGCCGATTTTGTCAATGAATCGGCTCCATCCTGATTGCTTACCTTCAAGGAAACAGAAAATGTACCCGGATTTTCATAAACAACCTGGGGATTCTGTTCAGAACTTGTTGATGGATTTCCGCCTTCAAAAGTCCACATATAATCGGGATAGTAAGGTGTGTTGTAAGATTGGTCCGTAAAGTTAACCGTTAAGGGTGCATCACCCGAAGTAATATCGGAACTGAAATCAGCATGAGGAATCCACAGCGTTTTAAAGCCGGAAATATCGTTCCAGTCGCGAGGTATAAGTTTATAATTACCAAAGCTGTAATAAAGAATACCTCTGACAAAATCAAATTTTTGCCCTAATGAAAATGAATCGGTATTAGCTCCCTGCATGATAACTTTCGACAAATCGTCACACCTGAGGCCGTAGTTATTGGTGTCATATCCTATAGCCCATTCACCATAATTATTGGGGTCATCAGGGTTGTTGCTTGTAAGGAAAACATCATTGAATTCTATCAGCATGCCTTCGTAGGCTTCAGCCTGGTTAAAAACCCTGGCATTGATAGAATCGGGATTTAAGAATTTAACCGGTTCAGGTAATGGATTGTTATGCGATAGAACCTTCATATTTTTACCACCAGCATAACTGAGTAATGTAATTCCATAGCTTTCCCTGACAAGGGCGGAAGTAATTTGTACCTTATCACCCAATTTCAAAGAGGCTATACCTTCGCCACCGTTGGAGCCATCCAGATAAATACCAGACCATGGCATGGTATCATCCTGTATGACAGCCAGATTGAAATGATCCAGCGTAGCGGTTACAACACCCTGAATATTCATGTTAGTTATGGTATCATCAGCCCAGATGGAGGCATCCGAATTGGTTTCCTGGAGTTGAGCTATATGGGTAATCCCTCCGTCAATGACTTTGTAAAATGAACCTGTAGCCAGAGAATCGGGGTAGTAAGCTTCGTAACTGGAATCATCAATGGCCCATAAATAATAGTTTACGATAGAGCCATTGGGAGTAGGTGGTATATAAGCAGCATAAATACCACCTCCAAGGTCATTCATTTTTATTTCCTGAAATTGTGTATTACCCTCACCTACACTGTAGAAGAGCGAAGCATCCACAATTTTTCCATCGTTATCGGTAATGGATGCCTGTATTTTGACCTTATCCGATGATTGTGGGACAACAGGATAACGGCTAACTTTACTGATATAAGGAGCCGAAGCGGCTATTTTCATATCCGTGGGCAGCAAGGGACTTAATTGAAAACCATAGTTTGTGCTATATCCAATAACTCCCTGAATATATTCAAGACGGGTTCCAATGGATGGAAAATTAAATGTGTAATTATTGACCCAGGGAGCATCAGCCCTTGTATCGTTGCGGAAATAACCAGAGTTGTCCCGGATTTCGATTTTATTTCCAAATTCATCCTGAACACTCCAGAGTTTACGGTTAAAAGGATCGCTGGGATGTCCTGAAACATCAACAACAGTAACATTTTCAAATCGCACATACATCCCTTCATAAGGCTGACCTGTTACAAGCTGAGGTTTTTGACCTCCGCTGCCATCGTTTTTGGAAAATGTAGAAATGGGCAATAAAACAGGTTTTACAGGTTGTGTTGTATCGATACTCAAGGGGATATCCACAATTTCACTTTCCACAGGAATCAGGTTCAACTGCGTATTTCCCTGATACTCATTCAATATCCCTGTACATTTGACCTTATAGCCCGGAATAAAGTTTTCATAGAACTTGACATCATTGTTCAAATCGGCAAGACTTCCTGAGTAATTAAAAGTTACGCCTGCCGGGTTCGGGTCGATGAAAACATTAATGCCACCCCATTGTTTAAGTGAAGTATCCTGCAGCCATGTGGCTTTTCTATTTGTACTCATGCCGTAATACTGGGGATTGAATGTAACAATACCTACAACAGTAATCGTATCCCCTTTGGAAAAATAAATAGGATTTACATCACCACTTTCCAGAGTGGCCTGATCGACATACTGAACTGAGTCTATGCGTGTTGGATAACGATGCTGCTGTGCCAGCAGTGTTAATCCAGCCATTAAAAATAAAATTGTTGTGTAAAAAGCTTTCATAATGTATTGATTTTTGATTTATTTCAAAATTGCAAATTTACCTTTTTTCACAATGTTATTCTTTAAATCCTTTACGGTAAAAAGATACAAGCCCTGGGTAACCGATTGTTTATTTTCAGACAGTAAATCCCAGGCATGTTCACCTCCGGAAAATACTTTCTTATCGGTACCACTGTATTTTGAAAACCATTCGGCATCTTCACCCTGATAGGTTTTACTATCGTGATACAATCTGGCTATAACATCACCTGAAAGGGTATAAATAACAATTTCACATTTTTCAGGCAAATTGTAAAAGTAAAGTTTCCGTGTACGGGAAGAAACACCGTCCCAGGCGGCATGTAAATAGTAAGGATTGGGGTAAACACCTATTTCGTCTTCAGTCCGGGATGAAGGAGGCGTACCAATAAATGTGCTGTAAGCATTGTCTTTAATTGAAGATTCAAGAGGTTCCAGCTTCAGGTCCGGGTCTCCTTCGTCAAAAGCCGTAACCACAAACACATATTGCCATCCATTCAGCAATCCATCCATGGAATAATGGTAGCGGTATTCAATGCTATCTCCCTCAAATGTTTTGGGCTCGCTTAAATAAATATCATCAAAACCATTGTTAAAGCCCACAGCATTACCCATAGAATCCCACTGGGCAATAAATTTAATATCCAGAAGAGCTGAAAGGTTTAAATCACTTCCCAGCTGAGAGCGGTAAATCCTGTAACCCTCGAAATCTTGTTTTTTGGTAATAGGGTCAACGGATTTTTCAGCCACATCATCCCAGTAGATATCCACACGATGACCGGAAGGTATTATTTTTACATGAGGAGATAAAGGCGGTTCGGGCAATACAAAACGGTCCAGTTCACCATTTCCATTCAAATCTTCTCCTTTATCAAGTTTTCCATTTTCATTCAAATCTTCACCCAGGTAGGTTCTGCGAGACCAGTTCAAATGTTCATAAAGCTCAGCCCGGCTGGCATCATTATCTGTTTTGTAAACAAGTTGTTTGGCACATACAAGTGCCAGTGTAAATCTGACTTTTTCGCCAGGCAATATTTCGGGTATGGGGCCAAAGGAAATCAATTGTGTTTTATTACTGGGTTGGTTGGAAATATTCGGATCAGGAAAGGCAAGTCCTTTTTTCATTTTTTCATATCGCTGGACATCATTGGCAGGGGCTCCGTATTTGGAACCGTCAAAAGAGCGGAAGTTCCAGAAGTTAACCTGAACATTCATCTGCCAGGCTGAATCCTGCAATAGTTTTTTATTGTCGGGATGCAGAAACAAACCTCTCCACTCCGTTCCGAGATATTGAACTGCCGCATACGACTGCGTGTAGTCAATATCATCACCATCAAACTGATAAACATACAATGCCTTGAAAGAATCGATATATCCTCCTGCCCCTTTGTTATAAAAAGCGGTTCCGTTATCGCGGGTAACATTTACATTTCTTACCACCAGGTCAGTCCACAGCCCCAGATAAACAGAATCCCAACGACTGGACGAGGCATTGGTAATCTGATAATCTAGAATAACAAAAAAGTCAGCAAAAGAATAATTCCATCCGTAAGCCGAAAGCTCAACCACAGCATCCAGTGGAAAATCATGATTTGGAATTTTGATATTGGTACCCGGAATGATGTTGTTGGAGTCCGTGGTGCGAACAATGATATCCTGATGAGATACAGCAGTAGCACTAAAGTATTCACTCGAAGGTATAACAGATTTTTCCTGAATGGGTCCGAGGGAAGTAAATTCAAAGCCTGAGCCCCCGGGGTAATATCCATAAGGTGCATCAACAGTAGTAGTAGAAACCCTGGGCTGGCCCCCTACCGAAGCACCTATCCATAAACCGCCTTCAAACAAATGCTCAATGCCGGAATTTAAAGGATATTCCATGGATGGGTCTTCGGAAGGATTATTCCTGATATTGGGATTTCCAATGGTTCCTACGCTATTGATACGCAGGCCTATGTTACCTGCCTGAAGAGTTTTGTAAGTTGTACTCTGACCATTAAGCCGAAATACAAAAAATGCGAAAAAGAAAAGAATTATGCTGTTTTTCATAGGTTTCAAAAATAACAACATCCTTTTTACCAGAACTAATTTTTTTAAATGCTAAAAATGATACTTCGTTATATTTGCAGCTTATTCTTAAAAAATGAAGGAATGGAAAAATCAAAAATTACAACAGGTGGTGAGTTTTTAGTTAAAAACGCTGATTACAGGGATATATTTATTCCTGAAGAAATGAATGAAGAGCAGCGGATGATTGTTCAAACCATCCAGGACTTTCTGGAAGCTGAGGTTTTTCCTATTCTTGATAGAATAGATGCCCAGGAAGAAGGTCTGATGAGGAGTTTGATTCAAAAAGCTGGAGAATTGGGCTTGCTGGGAATTGCAGTACCTGAAGAATATGAAGGATTCGGACAGGACTTTTTAACGACCATCATTGCCAATGAAGCTATTGGTTCGGCTTATTCATTTTCCGTTGCCTATATGGCACATACAGGTATCGGAACTTTACCTATTCTATATTTTGGAAACGAAGAACAAAAGAAAAAATATATACCAAAGCTGGCTACGGGAGAATGGGCAGCTGCTTATTGCCTTACCGAACCCAATGCCGGTTCTGACGCCAATGCTGGTAAAAGTCGTGCTGTATTGTCGGAAGATGGTAAATATTATATCCTGAACGGTCAAAAAATGTGGATTACCAATGGTGGATTTGCTGATGTACTGACTGTTTTTGCCAAAATTGACAACGACAAAGTGCACTCCGCTTTTATTGTGGAAAGCCACTGGGACGGAATTACCATGAATCCCGAGGAAAAGAAAATGGGTATCAAAGGTTCTTCTACCCGTCAAATTTTCTTTAATGACGTAAAAGTACCCGTTGAAAATCTGTTGGGCCGTAGAGGTATGGGGTTCCGGATTGCTCTAAGTATTCTGCATATCGGCCGTTTAAAACTGGGCATCAATGTAGTAGGTGCCATGAAGAGAGCTATTATGCATTCGGTCAATTACGCCAATGACCGTAAACAATTCGGTACTAAAATTGCCAATTTTGGCGCCATCAAATTTAAACTGGCCGAGCAGGTGATTCGAACATGGACAACCGAAGCCGCTGTTTATCGTGCCAGTAAAGACATCGATGAATTGGCCAAAAAATATGAAGCCGAAGGAAAAGAACACGGTAAAGCTATCATTGACGCTTCTGTTCGTTTTGCTGTTGAATGCGCGCTTACCAAAGTGCTGGGTTCAGAGGCTCTGGATTATGTAGTGGATGAAGCCGTCCAAATACACGGTGGAATGGGTTTTTCGGCTGAAATGCCTGTTGATAGAGCTTACAGAGATTCCCGCATCAACCGAATTTTCGAAGGTACCAACGAAATTAACC
>CAYNBC010000037.1:11655-12371 GCA_964395255.1 uncultured Sphingobacteriales bacterium
TCTTCTGGTTATCGATACGGCTATCAAAGACGCCCAGAAAGGAAATTATAACCTGCTGGGTCCTGCTTCGGAAATGCTCGAAAAACTGGATAGCCTTGAAACAGCCCCCATCTCTGATGATTATTTCAAAGGACATTACCAGGTTATCGATAATCTGAAAAAAGCTATTTTACTTACCATTGGGCTTTTTATGAAATACTTTAAAAAATGGATTAACGAGCAGGAAATAATGATGAACATCACCGACATGATTATTCCACTCTATGCAGCAGAATCTTCACTGTTGCGCCTGCATAAATTATCCGGTATGAAAAGCGAAAATGAGCTCGGAGTTTACAGGGATATTGTAAATGTTTTTATGTATGATTCCGCTGCCCGAATCAGAAAAGCAGGAACCGATGCCATGATTTCTTTTCTTCCTGAAAATGAACTGGAAAAAGCCATCAAAGCGCTGGAACAACTTACCCGAGCCCGGTGGGTCAATGTGAAAGAAGCACGAAGAAGAATAGCCGATAAATTGATTGATGACAATATGTATAAGTTTTAAAATAAAAACTTATCCTTAATTTTGCATACCCGTTGAGAATAAAGGAGAGATGCCGGAGTGGTCGAACGGGGCAGACTCGAAATCTGTTGTCCCGATTTTCGGGACCGGGGGTTCGAATCCCTCTCTCTCCGCAAACCCATTAAAATCCCCCGTCAGGGGTTTTTTTATT
>CAYNBC010000038.1:0-6231 GCA_964395255.1 uncultured Sphingobacteriales bacterium
CTCAGAGAGCCACTGGAAATAGAGGAGTAATTGGTGAATAAAAATTGATTCTCGTTCAGACACTGCACTGAATCCTGAATGGTAAATTTTGCTACAGGTGAAGGATAAACAATTATATTTTTTAGTGCTGAATCTTTACATCCCAGATTGGAAATGACAATTTGTTTTACCTGATAGTTGCCGGGATTAGTGTATTTATGGCGAGGATTTTTTTGTACGCTTAGCTGTCCATCACCCAGGTCCCAGATGAGTTGATAAGTCCCTGCACCCAGAAATGTGGAATCTGTGAAAATAAACTCATTTTCATTCAAACACTGTTCGGTATGATTGATAGAAAAATCAGCTTCGGGTGAGGCAAAAACATAAACTGTTTTTTGAATACTATCCGCGCATCCTTTATCTGAAACTGTTTTTAATTTTACCTGGAATGTATCAAAATAACCGTAAGAATGAATCAATTGTGAAGACCCGTTATATTGGAAGCTATCGCCTGTATTCCAATAGTATTGAAGGCTTCCATAGGCAATGCTGGAGGTGGAGTTAAACACAAACTGGTTTCCCTGAAAGCATTGTGTGTTATTGTTGATGGAAAAATCAGCCGAAGGCTGAGGATGGACAATGACGGTCAAGGTAGAAGTATCCGTACAACCCAGCGAAGTTGTTACAATATGATTTACCTGATAATTGCCTTCAGAGCTGTAATGATGAGTAACATTTTTTGAAGTGGAATAGGCTGAATCGCCAAAGTCCAAGTAATACTGTAAAGTATCACCGAAAATGTAAGAAGAATCAAAGAATTGAAATAGATTACCTGAGAGACATTGCTGATAAGAAGGTGCATAAATCATGGCCATTGGGGAAGGATGAATATAAATGGTTTTTTCCACAGAGTCTGTACATCCCTGGTCGCTGATGGATATCAATTTAATGGTGGATGTGTCGGCTGTTAGGAATTTTCTCTGGGTGTCTCCATAGCTTTGCCAGACTGTATCATCAAAAATCCACTTATTGATATATGAACCGTAGTCAATTGAACCGGAATCTGAGAATACAAAAAGATTTTCGTTCAGGCATTGAACACTGTCGTTAATATAAAAGTTTGCAACAGGATTGGGATTTACTGTCAGTATTCTTTCGATGGAATCGAGACAACCCCTATCTGATTTTACCGTGAGTTTCACTATGTGATTTCCGGAAGTTAAAAAATGGATTCCTGTATCCATTACGGAATCAAAAGTTGTGGAATAATCAATTTCCCACCAGCGCTGGACAATCTGCCCATTTGCTATGCTCGAGCTATCTGCGAGATAAAATTGATGTTGATGAAAACATTGTATACTGTCATCCACAAAAAGTACAGCCTGAGGGCTCGGGTAAACCCTGACCGGATATGATGAGCTACTGGAATCTCCCTGGCTGTATATAGTAACGCTTACATTATAAACCCCTCCTGAAGTGAAAATATGAAAGGGGTGCAAAGCTGTAGAGAAATTATTGTTTCCCGATAAGGTGTCATCAAAATACCATCTGACCGAATCAATGCATGATGTATTGTTCAGAGTAAAATGCACGGTATCTCCTGCACATCTTTCTTGCCAATCAAATGTCTTTTGAAAAAGCCAGGATGAAACAAAATTGGGCAAGCCATTCATAGACCTACCTGGTGATAGATTGACGGCCGAATCGGCAAAACAGCATGCTGCACCTTTACGGTTTGGGGCATTAATAACACTGAGATAATAGCTGTAATAGTTGGTAATGTATATTTTGCCATTGGGTGCCAGTTGCATGGCTCCGGAATAAAAATTATATAATCCGAAGGATGTGCCTACATGAGTCAGTGAGGACTGTATGGAATCCGGATTGGGATTGGATAAATCAAACTGATAGATGTCGGTGCCATAGGTGTACCAGTATCCTTTGTGATGCGATACATATAGTTTACTTCCGTCAGGAGAAAATTCCAGCCCTGATGAACTCCAGTAATAATAGTTAGGGTCATTTACTTTTAATGCAATAGGATTGGATACTACACCTGTTGAATCATTAAAGTCAAATAATTCACATACTACCGAATCATAATTGTAAGGATAAACATAATAATGGGGGATGGAAATGGCCAGCTTTTTCCCATCTGGTGAAATTTTCATAACCCCATTCCACCAGTAATAATTATAAGGATAAAATGAAGTACGACCCGTATAGCTGATAACAGGACTTGTACTTACTCCACTGCTTGTGACTTTGTAAGCATAGAATTTATTGGTACCGGCTTCGTGAACAACTACCCAGTAGTCAGTTCCATTGCTGGCTTTTACGGCCGCTATTCTTGCATCAAATGTCTTATAAGCAAGAGGATAATTTCTGTAATTGACTGAACCCAGCCCGTTTTGAGCTGTCATATAAACCCTGCTATAACGGAGTGCATCCGGATATGAAGCATTTGGATTGTTTCGGTTGATGGAAAAAATGTAATAATAATTGTTATAACCCGGTCTTGGAACAGCAATGACGGATTGCCCGTAGTTGCCATAATACCAATCTCCCATGAGTCCGGTTCCATTATACATGGGTTGATGGTTCCTATTGTAAACGGTAGAACCATTGGTGTAAAACTGGAGACTGCCTGAATCATTGGAGATGCTCGTACATCCTCCAAAAGCATACATGGCGCTGTTGGTCAACACTGTTGGAGGGTCAGTGCTGAAATCCAGACCTGCATAATAACCGAAATACCAGTTCTGGGCTTGCTTTTGTCCAAAAGCCTGACTTATAAGCAGGACTAGAAATATGATGAAAAATTTTTTCATGCTGAAACATGGTATATCAAAGCCCTAAATCCAAAAGTTAAGGAGAAAAATCCTTATTGATTATTCAAATTCTTTGGGAACTCCGCAAATCATGACAAATTCATTGCTGGATGAAGTATTGCGGTATTGGTGTTTCTCATCAGGTTGAACAAGTACAAAATCCCCCCTTTTGATGGGAACGGTACTGCCATCTTCTTTTAAAATTTCTCCTTCGCCTTCGATGATATAATTTAAATGTTCATAAGGATGAGAATGGTAAGGTGTAAAACCACCGGGTTCGAGTGTAAAAACCCTCAATGAAAAATGGGGTGTACCATCTTTGGCTGAAATAGGAATTTGCTTATAGGCACCTTTAACACCTTCCATTTCAACTTTTTTCTTTGGGGCTTCATCTAAGTGTGTTACTTTCATGATGTTTCTATTTTTATCAGGTGATAATCCTTTTTACCTTTCTGAATTAGTATGTATTTCCGGCTAAGTAACCAGCTTTTATCAATCAGGATATCAATTTGAGTTATTTTTTTTCGGTTAATGCTTAATCCACCTGCTTTAACCAGCCTTTTTAGCTCCCCTCTGGAAGGAAAAATCGGTGCGTTTTCAGTAACCAGTTGTGCCAATGGAATTCCGGAATTAAGCAGATTTTCTTCAATCGTATAGGTAGGAACCCCGTCAAATACTTCAAGAAAAGTTTTTTCATCCAGCGAATCCAGGGTTTCGAAAGTACTTTTTCCAAATAAAATCTGGGATGCTTCCCGGGCTTTTTTCAACTCAACTTCACCATGAACCATCAAAGTGGTTTCTTCAGCCAGTTTGTTTTGCAGCAACCTTAAATGGGGGGCTTTACGATGCTGGTTTGTCAGCTCGGTGATTTCTTCACGGCTCAGGAGTGTAAATATTTTGATATATTTTTCAGCATCTGCATCTGAAGTATTAATCCAGAACTGGTAAAATTTGTAAGGAGAAGTATAGCGTGCATCCAGCCATACATTTCCTTCTTCGGTTTTACCAAATTTTCCCCCATCGGCTTTGGTTATAAGGGGGCAAGTAAGGGCATAAGCTTCTCCTCCTGTTTTTCTGCGGATTAGTTCTGTACCTGTTGTAATGTTTCCCCATTGGTCGGAACCCCCCATCTGGAGTTTACAGTTTTTATTTTCATAAAGCCAGAGAAAATCATAGGCCTGAACAAGCTGATAACTGAATTCTGTAAAGGAAATACCCGTTTCAAGTCTTTTCTGAACCGAGTCTTTTGCCATCATGTAATTAACGGTGATGTGTTTGCCCACTTCACGCAGGAATTCAAGAAATCCAAAATCTTTCATCCAATCGTAGTTATTAACCAATTCGGCTTTATTGGGAATATCACTTTCAAAATCCAGAAAATTCAGTAATTGTTTTTTGATGCATTCTTCATTATGGCGAAGGGTTTCTTCGTCCAGTAAAACCCTTTCTTCACTTTTGCCAGAAGGGTCTCCAATCATGCCGGTAGCACCACCCACAAGAGCAATGGGTTTGTGTCCGGCACGCTGAAGGTGTTTGAGCATCATGATAGAAACCAGGTGACCAATATGCAAAGAATCAGCTGTAGGGTCAATGCCTACATAGGCCGTAACCATTTCTTTCTGAAGCAATTCTTCAGTACCGGGTATCATGTCATGTATCATTCCTCGCCATCTCAATTCCTCTATAAAATTCATGGGGTATCAATTTTTTTACAAAATTAGGATTTATAAATGTTTTAGATATCCTTACTTTTGAGCTGTATTTGGGCTGTTATGAATTTTGTTTCACATTATTTTTTAGATGGAATCGAAAACAGGCCTTACTACAATCTGGGTTTGCTGCTACCTGATATGTTTTCTATCTGTCAGATTCCCTGGCGTTATTCTCAGATGATTGATGAAAATACACCACAAGTTTCTGATTTATTGCGTGGTATTGAAATGCATCAGCTTCTGGATAGTGATTTTCATCATTCTCAATTTTTTAAAGATTATACAAAATATGCCAATGAGCATCTGACCCTGGAACCCCTCCATCTCCGTAGGCGTAAATTCTTTATTGCCCATGTGCTGGTAGAACTCGTGATTGACCAGGTGATTATTAAAAACAATGAAGAAATACTTCACGAATTATATGACGAACTAGACCAGATTGACGTTTCATTTCTCCCTTATTTGTTTCCATCCAGACCAGGCTGGGCTATGCAGTTGATTACTTTCTTTGAAAATTTCCGGACAAAACGATATTTGTTTAATTACACCCGAAACGAAGCTATTGTTTTTGTTATCAATAAAATACTTGAAAGGGTTAATATTCCATTGATTCAGAATCAAAAAGATTTGCTCGAACTGAATACTTTAATAAATAATATGCATCAAAAGATTCAGGAAAATTTTTACCAGCTTTCAGAAATAAGGCCAATTATCTAACCTATGGCAACGAATCTATTTGTTAAGCAATTAGACCGTGATGTATTGGCTTTGCAATATGCACAGCTTGCTCGCGCAGGGTCGGTATTTCTCATTGCTATTTTTCTTTCCAAAATATACCATGATTTTGTGGTTATCAGCCAGTATGAAACTCTGACTTTGATCGGTAGTATCTTTACATTTTTCTGGGTGTCTGCTTTGCTAACAGCTTTTCTTCCTTTCTATTTTGCTTCCCAAAATAAATCGACATTATTTACTTCTTATTTTGCTTTAACGCTTTTGTCAGCTGTTTCTTTTCTGGCTATCCTGGTTACAGGGAAATGGGGTTTTCCTCAGATTGAATTCAGGTTGTGGCTGGCTTTTGCCGCTTATTTATTCTTTAATTCGCCCTCTTTACTTACCGAATATGTTTTGATTTTAAAATTCAGGAAAATCTGGCTTTTTCTGTATGCAGGTCTGGTGTATCTGATTCAGGCATTGATAATGGGGCTTTCCTTGTGGTGGGGTGCTCAATTATTCAGTGCCTTTCTTTATCTGTTGATATTTGCTTTTATTAGATTCCTTTTTCTCACTTATTTAATCCTTAAAAACTCAGCAATAGGAATTGATAAAAAATTGTTGTTTCATTTGTTTCGAAAATCTTATCCTTTAATGCTGAGCTTTCTGGTGGGAGGTAGTGCGGAATATCTTGATGGATTAATCGTCAAATATTTTAGTTCTGATTCTGATTTTGCTCTTTTTCGCTATGGAGCCCGTGAGTTCCCACTTGCGTTATTACTTGCCAATGCCATGAGCAATGTAATGAGCGGAAAAATTGCTTCAACACTTAATAATTCAGGTGATTTAAAAAAAACACTACAAAAACTGAAACATTCTTCCCGGACACTGATGTTGGTTTTGTTTCCTGTTACGTCTCTTTTAATTGTGTTTTCCGATGATTTGTTTGTATGGATTTATAATCCTCATTTCAAACAAGCAGCTAAGGTTTTTAA
>CAYNBC010000038.1:6241-12313 GCA_964395255.1 uncultured Sphingobacteriales bacterium
TTAATGTTTATCTGTTATTGATGGTAAGCCGATTGGTTTTTCCTCATACAATTATACTTGGCATGCAAAAAAACAACCTGATTTTTAATACAAGTCTGATGGCTACAATAATCAATTTAACATTAAGCTTGATTTTTATTCAATGGTGGGGTATTATAGGTGTTGCATTTGCAACCGTCATTGCACATTATCTTAACAAACTGGTACTTGTGGTTTATGTAAATAAATTTCATATTTCCCCAAACGATTATATGGCCATGAAAATATGGCTGGCAGGAAGTCTTTTAATCTGGTGTGCGTTTATTTTAAATTTTTGACAAAATGAAAAATATCCCTCCTGCTATAAGGAGGGATTTAATATAAAATTAGAAATGTCCGTTTATCCCTGGTTCTTCATATTCTGGATTTCATTTCTGATTTCCTGAGCAAGGACTTTCAATTCCTGCATTCCTTTACGAACTCTTGTACCGGCTGCTTTATTTCCTTTTTCATAAAACTTAATAAAATCAGCTTCCAGGGAATAAAGTAATTCTCTTAACTGTGCAAATCTATTCATAACTAATTCATTTTAAAGTTTAACTATTTATTATTGATTGTAAGTTTCAGGTACATAATCATATTCCTTGTTAACCAGTTTTTTCCTGACTTCACTAAAGGCTTCGAGTGTTAAATTAACATCTTCATCCGAATGCACTGCACTCGAAACCATTCTAAGAATGATTTGTCCTCTGGGAATAACAGGATAAACCACCATGGAAACAAAGATGTTGTAATTTTCTCTTAGGTCTCGAACCATGTTGGCAGCTTCAAACACGCCACCTTTCATGTAAACCGGAGTTACACAGGAGTTGGTAGCCCCAATATCAAAGCCTCTTTCTTTCAGCCCAGACTGTAATTTATGGACTACTTTCCAAAGGTTTTCCCTGTATTCAGGATGTTTCTGTATAAGTTCGAGCCTTTTCAGGTCGCCCCAGACAAGGGGAAGAGGTAAAGACTTGGCAAATATCTGCGAGCGCATATTATACCTTAGGTGCATGATGATTTCAGGATTGTTGCAGGTAACAAAAGCACCTATGCTGGCCATGGACTTGGCAAAGGTGGAAAAATAAATATCTACATCGTCCTGAACGCCCTGTTCAAAATGAGTTCCTTTACCATGATCACCCATTACCCCAAATCCATGTGCATCGTCTATAAAAAGTCGAAAATCATATTTCTTTTTCAACTCAACAATTTCTTTCAGTTTGCCCTGGTCACCTGACATTCCGAAAACACCCTCGGTAACTACAAGTATACCTCCCGATTGGGGATCAAGTAATTTTTGAGCACGAATAAGCTGTTTTTCGAGGTTGTCGATATCGTTGTGGGCGTAAGCAAATCGTTTACCGTGATGAAGACGTGCACCATCTACAATACAGGCATGCGATTCGGCATCATAAATTAGTATATCATGCCGGTCAAGCAGTGCATCGAGAATGGAAACAACTCCCTGGTAACCATAATTAAGCAGGTAGCCATGTTTTTTACCTACAAATTCGGCCAGTTTGTTTTCAAGTTCAATATGCCATGGTGTTTCTCCCGACATCATACGGGCACCCATGGGAGCTCCAAGCCCAAATTTGGCAGCTCCTTCGGCATCGGCTTTTCTCACTTCGGGATGATTGGCCAATCCCAGATAGTTGTTTAAGCTCCAGACAATAACCTCTTTACCCCTGAACTTCATCCTTGGTCCGATTTCACCTTCCAGATATGGAAATGCAAAATATCCATGTGCATAATCTGCATATTGACCAATGGGGCCTCTGTTTTTAATAATCTTTTCAAAAATATCCATCTTACCTTCTTATTAGAAATGTATTCGCAAATTTAGATAAATGGCTTATTTAATCAAATTATTTGAGCCCTGAGGCCAATAAATATTTTTACACAAGATATGTGAATAATGTTTTTACCATGGTTATTCATCATCTTTTATCTGGAGCACAGCCATAAAAGCACTCTGGGGAACTTCGACATTTCCTACCTGTTTCATTCTTTTTTTACCTTTTTTCTGTTTTTCAAGGAGTTTTCTTTTGCGGGTAATATCTCCACCATAACATTTGGCAGTCACATCTTTCCGAAGAGGTTTTATGGTTTCTCTGGCAATAATTTTTGCACCAATAGCTGCTTGTATGGCAATTTCAAACTGTTGCCTGGGTATAAGCTTTCTTAGTTTGGTACAGATTTTTTTTCCATAATCATAAGCTTTAGTGCGGTGTATCAGTGCTGATAAGGCATCCACAGATTCTCCATTGAGTAATATATCCAGCTTGATGAGGTCGGATTTCTGATATCCCATCGGGTGATAATCCAGTGAAGCATAACCTCTGGAAATGGTTTTGAGCTTGTCGTAAAAGTCGAATATAATTTCAGCCAATGGCATTTCAAAAGTCAATTCCACCCTGTCCTGTGAGAGATAAACCTGGTTAACAATTTTACCTCGTTTATTCAAACATAATTTCATGATGGCTCCCACAAATTCGGATTTGGTAATAATCTGGGCCAATATAAAAGGTTCTTCAATAGATTCTGTTTTAGAAGGATCAGGCATTTCGGAAGGATTGGTAATGGTTAACCTTTTTCCATCGGTGGTGTTGACAATAACAGACACATTGGGAACAGTGGTAATTACAGACATGTTAAATTCCCGTTCGAGCCTTTCCTGGATAATTTCCATATGGAGCATGCCCAGAAAGCCACAACGGAATCCATAACCCAGGGCAGAAGAAGTTTCTGGCTCAAAAACCAGCGAGGCATCATTTAATTGAAGCTTTTCCATGCACTCCCTCAGTTCTTCAAATTCTTCGTTTACAACCGGATATATCCCGGCAAATACCATGGGTTTAACTTCTTCAAATCCTTTAACAGCTTCTTTACAGGGATGAAGTACATGCGTGATAGTATCACCAACCTTGACTTCACGGGCAGATTTGATACCTGAAATCAAATAACCCACATTTCCTGCACCTAATTCTTCCACAGGATGAAAATCCAGTTTAAGAATACCGATTTCTTCGGCTATATAGTCACGGCCTGTATGGACAAATTTAACATGATCGTTTTTTCGTATTTTTCCGTTGAAGATTCTGAAATAAACTATTACACCTCGATAGGGGTTGTATTTGGAATCAAATATCAAAGCCTGTAATTCATTTTCTTCATTGCCTGAAGGGGGAGGTATTCTTTGAATAATGGCATGAATAATATCTTCAACACCTTCACCCGTTTTGGCACTTGCCAATAAAATTTCATCTTCATCACACCCAATAAGATCTATAACCTGCTCGCTGACTTCCTCAATCATGGCACCAGGAAGGTCAATTTTATTGATAACGGGAATGATAACCAGGTTATGGTCAAGAGCCAGGAAGAGGTTGGAAATGGTTTGAGCCTCGATACCCTGTGTGGCGTCAATGACAAGCAGCGCCCCCTCACAGGATTTAATTGCCCTTGATACTTCATAGGAAAAATCAACATGACCGGGTGTATCAATCAAATTTAAAATATAGGGAACGCCTTCAAACTGGTAATTCATTTGAACAGCATGGGATTTTATTGTAATCCCTCTTTCCCTCTCCAGGTCCATATTATCAAGTACTTGTTCTTTGAGCTCACGCTGGCTTATGGTCCGGGTGAGTTCCAGCAACCTGTCCGCCAGCGTACTTTTTCCGTGGTCAATATGAGCTATTATGCAAAAATTTCGAATATTTTTCATGGGAATAAAAATGCAAAAATACTGGATACCTTTTTATCTGTAAATATCGAAATCTGAATAATCTTTGTAATTCGTGTTTTATTTTTGTTCAGCCCGGACTTTTGTTTTTTTCATCAGGGGGTACTGGAACAAGGGACAAACAGTTTCGGTTTCAGCAAGAGAATATCCCCATATGCTTTCATATTCTGATACATTCTCTCCCAGCTCATCAAGCTGCTCCAGATATTCCGATATGGATTTGGATTCAATAATCACAACCTTTTCCATCTGATTGATAATGGGGCTGTGGTTTCTGCTATGATCAAAATCAAATTCAAGTATTCTTTTGCCATAGCGTGTGATGCCAATAGTACGGAAAGTAAAACTTTTGCCAATACCGGGTAAGTTCATGATGTTTCTGTCAGTGGCAAGAAAAGGTTTATTGTAGTCTTTTTTTATTTTTTCAAGATTTGAAACGATTTCCTCAGGGCGATTAAAAAATTCCAGAATTTCTTCATAGTCTTTATGACTTAGTTTTCCAACGAATTTTTCTTCAAACATTTCCTGAACACTCCTTGCATTGGGGGAAAAGTTCTGTTTATTCTCCTGAAAGCCTTTGACAGTAAAGGTATAATAAGGTATCACACCGATTTTATTAAGAGCCTGTCTTAACTTGGAATTATGCCCTCTTCGGGAAGCAGCAGTAGTAAATACAACCTGATTGGTTACCAGCCAACCTGAAGACAGAAGTTTTTGAACAGCATCTCTGGATTCTGGGGTAATTTCCATGGCCGAAACAAAATGGGTCTGTATGAAAAATTGCCTGAATCCCACTTCAATGGCTTTATTTCTGAAGTCTCTTAGAATACGAACCAGATTGGGTGTAATTCTTTGTGGGAGATATACCGGCAATCTTGTCCCAAGACGAATGCGTACCATAGGGGAGAGGGGTAAACCTTCTTCTTCAATCTTCCTTCTCTTTTCTCTGGCCATTTCAAGTATGGTGTTAAGCATCCTCTCCAGACTGCTGTCGGAACTCATTAGCGCATCGCCTCCCGTGATAAGGATGTCTTTTAAATCAGGGTCGTTCTTAAAGTAGTCCATCAAATCGGTTTCAAACCGCTCCCACCATTTTTTGACAGGTTTTAATTTATTTAAATCGAAATTTAGATGCTTGCGCTGGAAATCGTACATTCGCTGGCAGGAAACACAAAGCCCGCCACAGGCTCTTCCCACTGTGTCAGGTATCAAAATGGCTACATCTGGATACCTCCTATGTATATTGTTTCCTTCAGGTAATACATAACCAGCTGCATTGGGCACACCCGGTGTTACTTTATCTTCTTTTTCCCATGCGACAATTTTTCCAAATTCATGTACCAAAGGCCGGTTCAGTAGTATGTAATCTCTTATTGTACGGTCGGATTCAGCAGCAAATCCATGTATGCGGGTATTTAAAAGGCTTAAATAATAGGGGTTAATAAAAACAGGAATTTCTTTTTTACGGGCATGTTTGTATATGTCCATCTGTTCTTTTGAAAGGGAGTAATTCAGCATTTCGTTCAGTAATTCTTCATCACGGATGGCAAAACGGAGATGGAAAAGGTGCTCATTCCACCATTTGCTGACAAGTCTATATTTTTCCTCAAAACTTAATCCTTTTTCAAAGGTATATTTTGAATCTTTGATTATTCCTTTATCGATTTTATCAATAAAAATTCGAATAATTCTGTCTTTGTTTTGTTGCCTGATTCGGATAACCTGAGGGTCAATGCCTGAAGGATGTCTGGACATCCATTCTTTGACATCTTCTTCGTTTCTGCCTGGCTGTTGCAGGCTTCCGTTAAACTGCCGAAAGAGATAAAGCATATCAGTGAAAAAGGCAGGTGTACCACCGCCTGTACCATATTTTGCGGCAAGCCAGAGAACTTTAATCGGTTCATTGATGGTTTTTTTCTGAACTTTTAAATTGGGGTCATGAAATACTCTTCCCGAATGAACACAATAATCCATAAGCCTGATGGCAGCATAATCCTGCCAGTTAAGCTTTTTTAAAGCGTTCTGCCCTCTTATTTCACCTTTATAATATTTATATGCAAGAGGGTTGGACTCAAAATAACTTTCTACCCAGCTTTTTACTTCATTTACTGCTTCTTCGGCTGTATTGGCTGTATATAGTATTTCTTCTAAAAAAGGATTTTCTTTTAATATTTTCTTTAAAATACGAAAAGATTTAATATTTATGGCAACTTTATCAATATCGAACATAATCAGGTATTTTTATTTAAAATTTAAATCTTTTTTCAAACTGCAAAAATAAGATTTTAATTTTATTGTTG
>CAYNBC010000039.1:0-3400 GCA_964395255.1 uncultured Sphingobacteriales bacterium
AAAATATCCTGATATTTTTTGTTTTTGTCATTCCGTTCATGCATCAAACAGCAGAAGCCCAGAGAATTAAAAAAGTATGGGCAAGAAAAAGAATTGTAGCTTACGATATAAACGGAAACAAAATAGATACACTTGTTAAAAATTTAAAAAATCAAAACCAGCGAAGCCGCTACCTTGACCAGATACAGGTTGACCTGCATAAGATTGAACTTCAAATGAAAAGGACTAAGGATGAAAATCAAAAAAATCAACTTAGTAAAGAAAAGGAAGACCTTTTGATGAAAAGAATTGCCCTGATTGAAGAAATTAAAGATGATAAAGAATCTCTTGTCAAAGAGTTTTATATTGTAGCCGGTGCATTCAAGAAGAAAAAGAATGCAAAAAAAGCCATGGCGGAATTTGCTGAAAAAGGTTTTAATCCATTTGTTTTTTACAACAAATACCGGAAATGGTATTATGTATGTTTGAGCTATCACAGGTCTTACCGTAAGGCTAACCTGGCTCAATGGAAGCTCAAGCAACAGGGCATTGATAGCTGGATTTACTATTGGGCCGAATAAAATCTTCCGGGCACAAAGTCCACCCCAAATAAGGCATCTCAAATAATTTGTCGATTCAGACTGGATTATTTTTTAGCTAATCCTGATTTAAAAAATTTTGTTAACTGGTAGTGAGAAGAATAAAGCTAATTTTGTAATAAATTTTGAAAAACTGAGATGGCAAGAAAAATTTCCAGCGAAGAAAAAAGAAAATTCAGAAAATATACACTTGTCCTCTGGACAATTTTTATTTCCGGTATAGCCCTGTTTGGGCTGTTAATTTTTTTAATATCCATAGGTGTATTTGGTAAGTTGCCCAGTACAGACCAACTGGAGAACCCCAAAACACCACTGGCATCGGAAGTTATTACGGAAGATGGCGTTGTTATTGGCAAATTTTTTAATCAAAACAGAAGTTTTGTTGACTTTTACCAGATAAGCCCTCATCTATTCAATGCTTTGATTGCCACAGAAGATATACGTTTTTATAAACATTCGGGCATTGACTGGAAAGGAATATTTGCCATTCCCTATTATCTGTTAAGAGGACAAAACAGAGGAGCTTCTACCATTACACAGCAGCTGGCCAAAAACCTGTTTCCTCGCAAAAAATTTCGCACAATTCCACAGAAAATTATCAGAAAGTTAAAGGAATGGATTATTGCCATCAGGCTGGAAAGATATTATACCAAAGAGGAAATTATTTCTATGTATTTTAATACTGTTGAATTTGGGTCCAATACTTACGGAATAAAATCAGCTGCCTTGACTTATTTTAACAAAGAGCCTATCGATTTGACCGTGGAAGAAAGTGCTGTTCTGGTTGGGCTTTTAAAGGCAATAACCAGATATTCTCCCGTTCTGAACCCGGAAAATGCATTGAAAAGAAGAAATGTAGTCATGAGCCAGATGGCCAAATATGGATTTATTACAAAAGAAGAGCTGGATTCATTGAAAAAACTTCCCATTAAATTGAATTATCGTCCTGAAAGTCACACCCAGGGTTTAGCTACCTATTTTCGTGAATTTTTACGCATACAGCTTCGTGAGTGGGCTGCAGAGAATGGTTATGATTTGTATTCCGATGGACTGAAAATATACACTACCCTGGACAGCCGGATGCAAAAATATGCCGAACAGGCTGTACGGGAACATCTGTCCGAACTACAATCTACTTTTTATAAGCATTGGAAAGGTGTCCATAATGCACCTTTTGGATGGCAAATGTCTTCTTCGGATGTGGAAAGGCTTATGATTCTGGCCATCAAAAGAACCGACAGATATCGTCTCTTGAAGGCAGCCAATAAAAGCTGGGATGAAATTTATGCCAACTTTAAAAATCCCCGAAAAATGAAAGTCTTTTCCTACCATGGCGATATTGACACTGTCTTATCTCCTTATGATTCCATCCGTTATTACAAATGGTTTTTAAATCCGGGTTTTATGGCCATGGAAACCTCTACAGGTAAAATAAAGGCATGGGTAGGTGGTATCGATTATCGTTATTTTAAATATGACCATGTCAATAAAAACGCTAGAAGGCAAGTGGGTTCTACCTTTAAACCCTTTGTTTATGCTACAGCTATACTGAATGGATATTCCCCCTGTATGAAGGTGTCCAATACACCAACCATATTTCCTGAATACAACAACTGGCAGCCACAGAACAGTGATGGAAAATATGGGGGTATGCTTACTCTTGAGGAAGGACTTGCCCAATCCAACAATTGTGTTACAGCATGGATTATCAAACAGGTAGGGCCAATGCCTGTGCTTGAGCTTGCTGCCAACATGGGCATTGATACTTCAGGAATCGAGCCTTATCCTGCCATTGCTCTTGGAACTCCGGACATTTCGGTTTATGAAATGGTAAGTGCATTTAATACTTTTGGTAATAAAGGGATGTGGGTCGAGCCCGTCTTTATAAACCGTATTGAAGATAAAAACGGAAATGTGTTAATGGAACAATACCCGCGGGAAAGGGAAGTTTTCAGTGAAGCATACAACTATGTGATGTTGAAAATGCTGATGGCTACTTCTACCATTCGTGGTGGAACAGCTGTTCGCTTAAGGTTTAAATATCATTTTACCAATGAAATTGCCTGTAAAACAGGTACAACCCAGAACAATTCAGATGGGTGGTTTATTGGTGTTGTTCCTCAGCTTACGGCCGGTGTATGGGTAGGGGCCGAAGACAGGTCGGTACATTTCAGGTCAACCTACCTTGGGCAGGGTGCCAACATGGCTTTACCTATCTGGGCTTTGTTTATGCAAAAAGTATATGCAGACCCAGACCTTGGCATTACACAGGACCCATTTCCGGTACCCGAAGAGCCTCTGCCGGTAGAAACAGATTGTTCCAGGTATTACGAAGAAAATGCTGAGGGATTTTAATTTGAGCACCTGATTGGATATGAAAGAAATCAAAGAACAAATCAGGTTGTTGCCTAACAAACCAGGCATTTACAAGTATCTTAACGATAAAGGTGAAATCATTTATATTGGTAAAGCCAAAAACCTCAAAAAAAGAGTTTCTTCGTATTTTACTAAAAATCATCCCAGCAGAAAACTTAAAATACTGGTATCCAAAATCAAAAAAATTGAATATACCCTGGTATCATCCGAAAGTGAAGCTCTTTTGCTTGAAAATTCTCTGATTAAGAAATATCAACCGCGCTACAATGTTTTGTTGAAGGATGGAAAAACCTATCCATTGATAGCCATCAAAAACGAAAGATTTCCCCGCATTGTCTCCACAAGAAATATTGTAAGAGACGGTTCCGAATATTTTGGACCTTTTATTTCTGGATTGCAGAAAAACTATCTTCTGGAACTTTTACGAAAGGAATTTAAAATAAGAA
>CAYNBC010000039.1:3410-12271 GCA_964395255.1 uncultured Sphingobacteriales bacterium
CATGTAATTATAATTTGAGTGAAAAAAATATAAAAAGCGGAAAATTCAAAGTTTGTCTGGATTACCATATCAACCTATGTAAAGGTCCCTGTGAAGGTTTCCAATCGGAAGAAGATTATCAAAGAAATATTGAACGCATCCGACAGATTTTAAAAGGCAAAACAGCTGATGTTCTGGCATCGCTCAAAGTAGAAATGAAAGAAGCAGCTGATCGTCTGGAGTTTGAAAAAGCTGAAGAAATCAAAAAAACCATTGAAGCGCTTGAAAATTATAAAAGCAAGTCCACAGTTGTTAATCCACGTATTCAAGACCTGGATGTTTTTGCACTTTATGAACATGAGGATATCGTTATTGTTAATTTCATGCGCGTAAAAAATGGGTCGGTTATCCAGACCGACACACTGGAAATGAGGAAGCAGTTTAATGAATCGTCTGCCGAATTACTCTCCCTAGCTATTGAAGAATTTAAGCTCAGAACAGATTTTTTGAATCATGAAATCATTGTCCCCTTTATGCCTGAATTTGGGCATGAAGGAATCAAATACCATGTGCCTAAAAAAGGCGATAAACGAAAACTTCTGGAACTGGCTCACAAGAATGCCATGTATTATTATCTGGAATTAGCCAGAAGAAAAGAAAACCGTGCCGTCAAAAATGAAAATATGGGCATTCTTGAACAACTTCAAAAAGACCTGGGCATGGAAAAACTACCCCGTCATATTGAATGTTTTGATAATTCCAACATTCAGGGCGCTTATCCTGTTTCTTCCCTGTCTGTATTTATCGATGGTAAACCCGAAAAAAGCATGTACCGGCATTTTAATATTAAAACTGTGGAAGGACCTGACGATTATGCTTCCATGGAGGAAGTGGTTTACAGACGCTACAAAAGACTTCTTGAAGAAAACCAGCCATTACCTGATTTGATTGTGATTGATGGTGGAAAAGGCCAGTTAAATTCTGCTTATAAAGTTCTCCAGAAGTTGAATTTACATACGAAAATCAAAATCATCGGAATTGCCAAGCGCCTGGAGGAAATCTATATCCCCGGGGATAAGTATCCTCTGGGAATCGATAAAAAATCGCCTTCCAACCAGCTTATCCAGAAAATCAGAAATGAAGCACACCGTTTTGGTATACGCCATCACCGGACCCGGAGAATGAGAGGTTCTTTAAAATCTGAACTGGCTGAAATCAAAGGCATTGGTGAAAAAACAGCACATAAGGTTTTGCAATATTTTGGTTCCATTAAAGAAGCTCTTGACAGAAAAGATGAACTCCATCAGCTCATTGGCAAAAGCAAAGCTTCTTTGATTATTCAATATTTTGAAAAAGAGTCATTCATCCAGACCGATGAAATGTAGAATTTATTTGCTAAATTGAAATCCAAAGAAAATCTGAAAAATGTGCCCCAGAAAAAGAATAGGATTACTAACAGCAGGAGGTGATTGCCCGGGTATTAATGCAGCCATTCGTGGAGTAGCCAAAACGGCTATGAGTTATTATCAAATGGAAGTAATCGGTTTTACAGGGGGATTTACAGGTCTGATAAAAAACGATTTTAAAGTTCTTAAAGATAAACATTTATCCGGTTTGCTTCAGGAAGGAGGGACTATTCTGGGCACTTCGAGAGAAAAACCTTTCAGAAAAGATAAAAATGGGCAAAAGATTTTAAAAAAACCTCAAAAAATAAAAGAAACCTACGAATCATTAAAGCTGGATTGTCTGGTTTGCATTGGTGGTAATGGAACCATGAAAACGGCTTATTTACTGGCTCAGGAAGGACTGAATGTAATTGGCATTCCCAAAACCATCGACAATGATGTATGGGGCACTGACATAACTTTTGGTTTTGATTCTGCTGTTGAAATTGCCACTGAAGCCATAGACCGCTTACACACTACAGCCAACTCCCACCGCAGGACCATGGTGATTGAACTCATGGGCCACAAAGCAGGGTGGTTAAGCCTGTTTGCCGGCCTGGCAGGGGGTGGAGACATTATCCTTATTCCTGAGATTCACTTTCAGGAAGAAATAATTATTGAAACATTAAAAGAAAGAAAAAGAAAAAAGAAACCTTATTCGATTGTGGTGGTGGCCGAAGGTATCAAACATCCCGATACAGGAACAGCTGCTGATTATATTGGAAAACTGATACAGGAAAACACCGAGCTTGAAACCCGTAAAACCATTTTGGGTTATATCCAGCGGGGAGGTACACCATCTGCCAAAGACAGAATTCTGGCCACTGAGTTTGGGGCGCATGCAGTCGAACTTGTCGCAGAAAACAAATTCAATCAGATGGTGGCTTTTTCACAGGGGACAGTTTCTCATTTAAGCCTTGAAAAAGTGGCTTATAAAACCCGCCTGGTCCCACTCGATTATTATTTAATTGAAAAAGCCAGACACATGGGTGTCTGTTTTGGAGATAAATGATGAAAACACTTGTTATCATAAGGCATGCAAAGGCCGAACAGCAATCTTTTGGCAAAAAAGATTTTGACAGGGAATTGGCTCCCAGAGGTATCAATGATGCTTCCTTAATGTCCCAACTGCTGAAGGAAAAAAAAACTTTTCCAGATTTGATGATTTCAAGTCCTGCCATTAGGGCTCTGCATACGGCAAAAATCTTTGCAAAGAATCTTGATTATCCCGAAGAAAAAATTGTTACCCGTGAGTTTCTTTATGAATATTTTGAATCGGACAAACTGATTGAATTAATTCTTGAAGTGGATTCTTCTTCAAATTGTGTTTTTGTATTCGGTCACAATCCTACAATGGAAGAACTGGCCTCTGACCTTTGCCCTGATTTCAATGAATTTTTACCCACTTCAGGGATTGTAGTCATTGAGTTTAAAACGAATGAATGGGAAACAATATCAAGCGGCAAAGGGCGTTTGAAAATGTTTGATATACCCAAAAAATACAGAAAAAAATGACCCGATTTATACCCAAAGAAGTCAGCTGGTTATCTTTTAATCAGAGAGTTTTGCAGGAAGCCGCCAATCCAGATGTTCCTTTACTCGAAAGAATTCGTTTTTTAGGTATTTACTCCAATAATCTGGATGAGTTTTTCAGAGTCAGGGTGGCTACATTAAAACGCCTTGAGCAGGTCAAACACAAAACACGCGACCTTGTCTGGATAGATGCTTCTGAGGTCCTGGAACAGGTAAGACAAATCGTTTATAAACAAAGGGTTGAATATGAAAAGTTGTTTCATCAGCTTCTTGAAGAACTGGCGAGCAATCATATTTATCTTGTCAATGAAACCCAGTTAAATCCTGTTCAGAAAGAATTTGTTCAGGAGTATTTCAATGCCGAAGTGAGGCCACGCCTGATGCCCATTATGCTGGGACAGGTGAATAAATTTCCGCTGTTGCGTGATGATAACATTTACCTGGCCGTGGTTCTTGATTTGGCTAAAAAAGATAAAACCGAATATGCCCTCATTCGGATCCCTACGGATTTGTGCCCCCGTTTTATCAAACTTCCCTCTTCCTCGGACGAACATTATATTATTTATCTTGATGATGTTATTCGCTTTGGTTTAAGTAAAATATTCTCGATTTTTAAATTGAAAGGGCTTGAGGCTTTTACCATAAAAATTACCAAAGATGCCGAGCTGGACATTGATGATGATTTGACCGAAAGTTTTGTAAGTAAAGTTGCCAGAAGTATTGAAAGAAGAAAAAAAGGAAGCCCTGTGCGTTTTCTGTATGATAGCAACTTACCCGCGGATTTTCTTGAATACCTGAAATTAAAACTTAAGCTGAAAGATACCGATACTCTAATTCCGGGAGGGAGATATCACAACACCAAAGATTTTATGCAGTTTCCCAAAATACCTGAACCCCATTTAAAATATCCTGAACATGAAGAAATCCCCTATCCTCCTTTCGACCGCTCCAGAGGTATTTTAAGAGCTGTAAGAAAAAAAGACCATCTGCTACATTTTCCTTATCAATCGTTTGGTTATTTTATTGACCTGTTAAGAGAAGCTTCCATCGATCCTAAAGTAAAAGAAATTAAAATTACACTTTACCGCCTGGCTAAAAATTCAAGCGTGGTATATGCTCTCCGGAATGCTTTGAAAAACGGCAAGGAAGTTACGGCCGTGGTCGAATTGCAGGCACGTTTTGATGAAGAAGCCAACATTTATTATGCACAGCAATTAAAGGAAGCAGGTGCCAGAGTAATTTATGGTGTTCTTGATTTGAAAGTGCATGCTAAAATATGTTTGATTACCCGTAGAGAGAAAAAACAAAATAAACTCTATGCTGTATTCAGTACAGGTAATTTTAACGAAGAAACGGCTGGTGTTTTTAGTGATATGATGTTTCTTACCTCAAATCAGGAGCTTACTTATGAAGCATCACGGATTTTTGACTTTTTTGAGAGAAATTATGATATTCCTCAATTTCAGCATCTTATAGTTGCCCCATTCAATTACAGACAGAAAATCAAAGAATTTATTTTAAAAGAAATTGAAAATCATAAAAAAAAGCTTCCCGCCTTTATACATCTGAAGCTGAATAATCTGGTTGACGAAGAAATTATTTTGTTATTGGAGCGGGCTGTCAAAGAAGGGGTAGAGGTAATTTTGAATGTCAGAGGCATGTTTGGAATGAATACCAGCGAACTTCTTAACCGGGATAATTTTCAGGCATTCGGCATTGTTGACCGTTTTCTTGAACATGCAAGGATGATGATATTTGGCAATGGTGGTGAACCTTTATATTTTCTTTCTTCTGCTGACCTGATGACAAGAAACCTTGACCGAAGAGTTGAAGTTACCTGGCCGGTCTTTGATCCCGATATTCAAGAACAAATCAGAAAAGTTTTTGATATACAATTAAAAGACAACACAAAAGCCCGCATTCTTGACCCGGATTTAAGCAACAAGATTAGAACCCATCATCAAAAACCTGTAAGGTCTCAGGTAATGATATATGAATATTATCAGGCCCTTTACAAAAAATTATTGGCTGAGGAGATAACTTAAATCACTGCCCGGTTCAACTTCTACAGGTTCCTTACCATAATGAAAAATACGCGCAGGACGGTTGCCCACCAGGTCAAGCCTGTCACCTTCTCGTCTGAGTAAGGTGCCTTCTCTCAATCCCACAACATAAATATGCCGGTTCAACTCAATAAATTCCCGTATTCTATCTTCTCTGGTTTCGCCCCCATGTCCTTCGGGATTTTTATCAAGGTAATGCGGGTTTATCTGAAAAGGAACAAGGTCGAGCGTTTTAAAATCCGGTGGTTCAATAATGGGCATGTCGTTGGTTGTACGCATAGAAGGACAGGCTACATTACTACCGGCACTCCAGCCCATATAAGGCATTCCTTTTCTGACATATTCAGCAATTAATTTCATCAACCCTGAGCCATGAAGGTCATGTACAAGTTTGAAGGTATTACCTCCTCCCACAGCTATGGCATCGCTTTTTTCAAGCGTTTTTCGATAATCATCCGACCTATGGAATGAAAATATTTCGTATCCCAGCCGTGCAAAAACATCAGCTACTTTTTTTTCATAATCATCCCATGTGATAGTAACTCCTGCAAATGGAACAAAAGCTATTTTTTTTACATCATTACCCAGAAAATTCCTGATATCATCAAGAGCATATTCCAGATATCCCATACCGGGAATGGTTGAATTACTTAACAATAATAATCTCATGGCTTTATCACTCTTTAGTGTATTGACAAAAATATAAAAATCAGGTGTAATTACTGATAATCTTGCATGAGGATATTGAAATGAATATTTTTTCGAATTTACTCCTTAAAACGAATAGCTATGGCACTTGCCGAAGGGATACTCATCAAAACCCAGGGGATGTAATAAAATCTGACCTGAATGATGGCATCAGCTTGAATCCTGTCTGCTTTTTTTACAAGATTTTTTAATAACGATTCTGGTCCATGAAATACACTGCCGCTGGCATCCAGATAGGCTATTTCTTCATAAGCACAATCAGGTAATTTGGTAAAATAAACCTTTACATTTTTATGAATATTGTTATCCTGAAGTGTTACCATTTGAGTTGTAACACAGGAAGACAAAAGCATTAAGGTGAAAAATAAGATTAGTATTACGCTGAAATTTTTCATGTTATTAAATTTTAATGGGATATTTAACGCTATCCCATTCCGAAAATTATAATACATTACAAAATACCTGCAATGTTGCTTCTTATGGGTTGAGATAAGGCTTGAAAAAAAGTTTATTGAACAACTACACAAGTACGTAGTAATGTACCTTTTCTGTTTAAAAGTATTAGATAAAATCCCTGATTGAGCCCATGAACTTCCACTCTGGGTGATATTGCTTTTATTTCCTTGATGGTTTTGCCATAAGCATCAGTAATGTAAATCAGGCTGCCTGCTTCTCTGGTGGGTAATTGTATTATAAAAGAACCTGATGAAGGATTGGGATAAACTTTCAATTCATGGTACAATTTATTCCTGCCCGAAGGAATAAAATAATAGGCATTCGAAGTATCCGATACACAATGGCCAACAAGGACAACCACCTGGTAATAACCTTTTTGCAATGCTTTAATTCTGGATGTATGTTCGTCAAGCAATTGGTGATTAAAATACCAGAAATAATAATCAGCCTGAAGGTCTGTATAAAGAGTATCGCCAGGCAATTCATGTATCATAGGTACAGGTGGTCTGGGAAGCATAACAAAGTGAACCGTATCTGACAAGGGACTTTTACAACCATTGGAATCAACAACCTGCAAAGTCAATTGCGTGGATTGGGTGATTAAATTTGTCATGCCCGTGTTATGATTTGACCATATATAGTCTTGATAACCATGCGGTCCCTGAACAACGACAGTATCTCCTTCACAAAATGTATCCTGTAAATAAATAATGTCTGGTTTATCGGGTAAAGGAAATACTTTCACTTCAACACTATCTGAGAGAGGACTTCTACAACCATTACTATCTTCAACTTGCAGCGATACCTTTCCTGCTTGTCTGATATATACATTTTGACTGTTTCCTCCTGCCGGGAACCAGTAGTAATGATAATGACCTGAAGGACCGGAAAGCAGTAAACTGTCTCCATGACAAAGGGATGTATTTCCATGCACCTGTATAACTGGTTTGTGGGGCAATGGATAAACATGAATATCCACAGTATCTGACCAGGGGCTGGAACAATGATTAGAATCTATAGCCATGACAGCATAAAATCCTGACTTTTTGATAATCCTTGAAAAAGAAGAATCATGGTCTATCCACTGGTAGGTATAATAGCCAGCCGGAACACTCAGTTCTACACTATCCCCTTCGCAGAAAGTAGTGTGTCCGTTTACTGAAATTACAGGTTTTGGAGGTGCATGAAGAACATGCACTGAAATGGTATCGGAATGCATGGAATAACAACCAGCTGAGTCGGAAATAACCAGATAAATCTGTGCAGTGCTTGTAACTTGAATAAACTGAGCTGTATCACCTGTCGACCAGTGATAATTAAACCCGGAAGGACCTGAAAGACTTAATGTATCTCCCTCACAAAATGTTGTATTCCCATTGATGGTTATACCGGGCTTCAGAATGGATGGCCCAACCGTTACAGTAACCGGATCGGAAGATGGTGATGCACAGTAATTTGTATCGTAAACTGTTAAATGAAAGATGCCTGAATTCCTGACAATTTTATTTTGCACCGTATCATTATCGGACCATTTATAAGCAGTGTAGCCTGCCGGTGCCTGAAGTATTACACTATCGCCATAACAAAAGGATAAAGAACCCGTATAACTGATAGAAGGCTTGGGCGGCTGATTTAACACTGTAACATGAACCGTATCAGAAATTACAGTTCCTACATGATTGGTAACTTCTACCCAGTAGTTTCCGGCCATATTGGCAAAAATATAAGGCGTTGTGTTTATCTGATTTCCATTTCGAATCCATTTATAAGTTAAAGCACTTCCGGTTGATGTTGATAGCTTAACCGTTGAGCCCGGGCATATACTGAGGCTTCCGGTTACTTGAATGTGGGGAGAAAGTAAATTATAGAATTCCACAGCATTGGATGCAAAAATAGGTACTGCCAATACTTTTGCTTCTTTGTTATAGTAAATATCTGCTGGGTTAGCTAAAGGACGAACAAATGTATCGCTGGTTGAAAATGTTGAATCGTAGCGAATAACGGCCCCAGCTTGCCAGGAGGATACATAAATATTGCCATCTTCGTCACGGGTTATCCCATCAAGACGCCCATAAGGTGTTGTTAAAAGTGTAGATACTGTACCCGTATTTAAGCTAACGGCATATATCTTGGCCTGAGAAGTGGCATATGAAACTACAATTAATCGGTTATGAGCCGCATCATCCAATAATCCATTCGGAGTATCCAGACCTGAAGAAACAAGCACAGAATATGTCTTAAAGGTTGTATTGATTTTATAAATTTTATCTCCGTACAAATCACTGGCATAAAGATATCCATCTGCCCAGACAAGGTCATTTAAAGTATTCGCTGATGAAATGTACAGGTTCATGATAAGGCCCCCATTGCTCAGAAGATAACCTTTAACATACTTGACATCGGTTACATACACTATATTTCCATGAATGCACATTCCTTTGGGTGAATTCAAACCGGTCGCAAAATATGAAAGTTGACCACTTAAACTCCGCGATAAAATATAACCACCACTTGCGTTGGAAACCAGATAACGATTGGCGTTTTTATCGAAAACTACACTTTCAGGTGATTGATATGTTTGCCCGAATAGTGTAACCACACACATACACAAACTAACTCCTATTATAATTTTTTTTATGAAGGGTTTCATGTTTTTAATATTTAAGAAGTTGAATAT